>CAYYEC010000007.1:0-21597 GCA_964470745.1 uncultured Eubacteriales bacterium
GAATATACCAGGATCAAATATACCTATAATATCTCCAGGGTATGCTTCTTCTATTATTGCTCTTTCTTGAGCCATAAATTGCTGTGGCTGTGATAATCTTATTTGTTTTCCTGATGATGAATGATATACAGACATTCCACGGCTGAATTTTCCTGAGCAAATGCGCATAAATGCCAATCTATCTCTATGGGTTGGATTCATGTTTGCCTGAATTTTAAATACAAAGGCTGTAAAATTTTCATCATCGGGCTCAACTTCTCCAATAGTTGAAGTCCTTGTCCCGGGAGATGGAGCAAGTTTTAAAAATTCTCCTAAAAATGGTTCAACACCAAAATTAGTCATGGCACTCCCAAAAAATAGGGGAGTCAATTCACCTTTTAATACCTTTTTAACTTCAAATTCATCGCCAGCCATGTCTAAAAGCTCAATTTCTTCACATAATCTTTCATGATAGTGTGACCCTAATAGATCTGCAAATATTTTATCATCTACACTTCCCTTCGTAGATTCAACTGCTGTTTGGCCATGATTGCCACCTTGGAATAACTCGATTTGGGCTAATTGCCTATTATAGACACCTTTGAAATCTCCATCTATCCCTATGGGCCAATTCATGGGATATGAACGAATTCCCAATACATTTTCTAATTCTTCCATTAATTCAAAAGGGTCTTTACTTGCTCTATCCATTTTATTAACAAAAGTAAATATTGGTATTCCTCTCATCCTACATACATGAAAAAGCTTTAAAGTTTGGGCTTCGACCCCCTTAGCACCGTCAATAAGCATTACAGCACTATCCGCTGCTACTAAAGTTCTATATGTATCTTCACTAAAATCCTGGTGACCAGGAGTATCCAATATATTAATACAGTGTCCATTATATTCAAATTGCATAACGCTGGAAGTAACAGATATTCCTCTTTGTTTTTCAATTTCCATCCAATCTGAAGTTGCATGTTTGGCGGATTTTCTGGATTTTACAGTTCCTGCCATTCTGATTGCACCTCCATATAAAAGGAGTTTTTCTGTTAATGTAGTTTTACCGGCATCAGGATGTGAGATAATTGCGAAAGTCTTTCTTCTCTCGGTTTCAAATTTTATTTGATCTTTTATGCTACTCATTTTATTCCCTTCCTAAATTATATATATGTTATTATTATATTAAACGCACAAATGATTCTACATTGAATTAATAATGATATTTGTGCGTTTAATGAGTTTTATAGGTATAGATTTCGCGTAAGTTAAATTAAAATATAGAATCATTTACGCGAAATCTATAAAATATAAACTTAATATATTCACAGCAAGATTAATTGTATAGTATTTTATTATACAATGTCAAATAATATATTTTGTTAATAAAAATTATAATATTGTGCTATAGATTTCGTGTAAATGATTCTACATTTCAATTTAACTTATGCTATATACAACGCAATAAATCCTTTACAGTATTTTTAGAAATATTGCGTTGTATTACCTTTAAAGCTCGAAACGCAAATAACCCTAGTGTAATTTACTTATTGCGTTCCATATAGATTTATACCTATAAAACTCATTTAGCGAACAGATAACAGTATTAATTTAATGTATAATTATTTGTATATTTATTATATGGTGAATTTTATTAATAAAAAAAGGAATTTTATATTATGTATAGAATATTTAGTTTATAAAATACTTAAGGGGTTAATAAAATGAAAGAGAGAAATATAAGTTTAATAAAAGTAACTTTTAATGATGGAACGAACAAAAACATTCCGGAGGATACTTCCCTATTTGAGTTGAGTAAAGATTTTGAAGATAAAATAACATCGAAGATTTTTGCAGCTAAGGTTAATAATGATATAAAAGAATTAACCTATCGCTTGAATGAAAGTTGTAATGTAGAATTTATTGACTTAAAAGATGATGATGGGATGAGAATTTATCAAAGAAGTCTTTATTTTATTTTAATTAAGGCTATAAATGATTTATACCCGGATAGGAAAGTTGTGATAGGACATTCCATAAGCAAAGGCATCTATTGTGAAATAAAGAATAGAAACGATGAAAAATTAAATCTTACTGAGCAAGAGGTATCCAATATTCAAAATAGGATGAAAGAACTTGTAGATGCAAAAATTCCGTTTATAAAGCAGGTTATGCCTACTGATGATGCAAAAAAAATTTTTAAAGAAAGTGACAGATTGGATAGATATTATGCAATTGAATATAGAATGAAACCGTATGTTTCAGTATATGCTTGTGATGGACTTGATGACTATTTTTATGGTTATATGGCTCCTGATACAAGCTATGTAGAGAAATTTGATTTAAAATATTATCCCCCCGGGCTGATTATGCTATATCCTCATAAAACTAATACAAATATTATTCCAGAATTTAAAGAGCAGAGAAAACTATTTGATATTTTTCAGGAGTATACTAAATGGGGAAGAATTTTAGGAGTTGATCATGTAGGAGCATTAAATAACATTGTAGAAGCAGGTGGGATAAACTCGTTAATTAGAATTTCAGAAGCACTGCATGAGAAAAAGATTGCTCAAATAGCTGATATGATTGCAAATGGCAAGTATAAGAAGCGTGTTGTATTAATATCAGGACCTTCATCTTCTGGTAAAACTACTTTTGCTCATAGATTGGCAATACAATTGAGAGTAAATGGATTAAAGCCAGTTACAATTTCATTGGATAATTATTTTGTGGACAGAGAAAAGACTCCTATAGACGAAGATGGCGAGTATGACTACGAGGCATTGGAAGCAATTGATGTAAATCTTTTTAATCAGCATTTAAGTGAGTTAATTGATGGTAAAGAAGTTGAATTGCCGATATTTAATTTTCCTAAAGGTTCGAGGGAACCTATAGGTCAAAAAATGAAGATTGAAGATGACCAAATAATGATAATTGAAGGAATTCATGGTTTAAATCCAAAGCTAACTTCCTCAATTGACAATAATAATAAATTTAAGATATATATTAGTGCGCTTACTTCGATGAATATTGATGAACATAATAGAATCCCATCTACAGATACACGTATTATTCGAAGAATTGTTAGAGATTTTCAATTTAGAGGGTGTTCTGCAATTGATACTATTAAGAGATGGCCGTCAGTTCGAAGAGGGGAAGAAAAGAATATTTTTCCATTTCAAGAGGAAGCGGATATCATGTTTAATTCATCATTGGTATATGAATTAGGGGCTCTAAAGACTCTGGCAGAACCATTACTAGGAGAAATAACAAGAAAAAGTTCAAAGTATTCTGAAGCAAGAAGATTAATTGAATTTTTGAGTTATTTCTTGCCAATTGAATCAAATGAAATTCCGTTAAACTCAATTATTAAGGAGTTTATGGGAGGAAGCTGCTTCTATTAAAAATAAGAACTCGTGGATATTTTTTTAGTCCAGGAGTTCTTACTCATTTGTATTATTTTAATATTACAACTTAATAAATATAGTGGTTTACTTCATTTCGAAAGTTCCACAGTCTGTTTGCTGGCTGCTACTTGCATTTTTAGGCTGAATATGAATATTTTTAGCTATGCAATGATTTCCTTGGGCATAATGCCTGCATGCGTTTACTTCACAATTTACTCTGGTTATATGCTGCTTATTTCTTCCATGTAACGTCTTTAATGCAACATATATAGCAAAATTGAACATCTATAAATTATTTTGAGATATATCAAAAATACTTCTAATTGTAAGATCATTTCTAAATTCCTCAAGGGTTAGTTTTTTTGAAATACTTGTTTTTTTGACAAGTATTTCTCTTGTTTCATCAGATGAAATATCAAAATAATTTTTACTGAATTTACAATCATTTTCTTTTAAGTCAAGCTCAACGTATTTAGCATAATTATGTGATGTTATTTTTAAAATAAAATAGTCTGATGAGTCCTCCACGTCCATATTTAACTTAGGGTCTAAAAACTCAAAATGCTTTGGTTTTACAAATAAAACTGTAGATTTTGATATTTCTTTATCATCTATATAAAGAGAATATTCAAAATATGTTTCTCTAAATTTTTCTTTGAAATTTAAATAATCTTCAAAGTCAAGAGTATCTATTTTTACTGAAGTAAGTGGTTTAATATCAAACTTTCTTCGGCCTGATTTAATTACTCTGCATGAATTATCCATTAAAGACCATTTTACAAAGCCGTTAGCATTATCGAGAGTTTCGTTTGATATACTGAGTTCTACCGAAGTTCCTTCTTCACAGGCTGATAAAAGCACCGGTGCAAAAAATTCCTTGGCAAAATAGTGAAGTGCTTTCCATCTACCAAGATAGTCAATGCTGGACCATGAGGCAACAGGCCAGCAATCATTTAGCTGCCAGTAAATTGCACCCATGCATCTACCTCTATTTCTTCTAAAATGTTCAACTCCATACTTGATAGCTTCTGCTTGAAGAATTTGAGATGCATAAAGAAGGTGATCAAAATCCTTTGGATATTTCAAATAATCAGAAAGATAGTAGAGGATTTTACCGTTAGCAGTTCCATTTTTCTGGTGTTTTTCCATGACAGGAGAAAATATATTTCTATCCTTTGGCAGGGTAAAGGTTTCAACAGTTTTTATTGAAGGAAATGCTTGAAAGCCAAATTCAGATAAAAACCTGAAGTAGTAATTTCTAAAATCAGTAAATGGTTTTTGACCATGCCACACATCCCAATAATGAACATCACCTCTATTGAAATCATTTGGATTGTCAAAGCACCCACCGGAAGAAGGTGACGCGGGCCAATAAAATGTACTAGGATCAACCTCTTTTGCAATTTGTGGTAGTAAAACTTCAAATTGTTTTATATAATCAGCTTTCAATTTATCTGTTTTTGGAAACTGCCATTCAGCCCAGGCCATTTCCATCTCGTTATTTCCGCACCAGAGCCCTAATGATGCATGATGACGTAAACGCTTCATATTATCTACTGTTTCTTTTTTTATATTTTCGGAAAATTCTTCATTCATATCATATGCTGCACAAGCATACATAAGATCTTGCCATACAATTAAACCATATTTATCACATAAATCGTAAAAATAGTCTTCTGGATAGATACCACCGCCCCAAACACGAATGCTATTGAAATTTGCATCTACACAATCCTTTATTAGTTTTTCGGTTTTTTCAAAATTACATCTTGCCAGAATAGAATCTTCAGGGATATAGTCAGCTCCCATGGCAAAAATAGAAATACCATTTATATTATATTCGAAGGATTCACCCCACTGGTCTTTTTCTCTATGAATCGTAAAATTTCGAAGACCTATTTTATATGATTTTGTATCTAAGATAGTGCCTTCGCTTTTTAGATTCACCTTCACATGATATAAAGGATGATCTCCAAAACCATTTGGCCACCATAACATGGGATTTTCGATGTTTATTTTAATATTGTTTTTAGGTTTAGATGTAGTTAATATTTTTTCAATTGTATTATTATCAGGCATATTAATAATTACTTCAATATCGAAGTTTGTTTGATTGCATTGCAGACATTTATCTTTAAGAGGTTGGTATTTAATTTCCATATCAAGTTTAACATTATTTTCACAATGATGCTGCGTAATATAGATATCATCAAGTCTTGCTTTTGAAAATGAGCAGATGTAAATATCTCGCCAGATTCCGGCGTCAGGCATTTTTGGACCCCAATCCCAACCAAACATGGAATGGGCTTTTCTTAAGTGCGAAAAACCTTCCATTGCATCACCTGCTCCCCAAATTGGGTTTTCGATATTTTTTTTGGCAATATACCTATTAGGTGAGAAAAAGGTAATATTTATATGATTTAAGCCTTCAATAATAAATTCCTTAATGTTAAATTCATAGGTACGATGCATATTATTTGTTGAACCAACTTTTAAATCATTAATTGTTATTTCACACAAAGTATCCAGACCTTCACAGCGCAATAATAAAAGATCAGCTTCTATTTGAGCCTTATCAATTAAAAAATCTCTTTGATATTCATAATCAAATGAAGTTACTTCTGTTGCAATATCTTCATTTTCTCTATAAAAAGGATTTTCTATTTTCTCATTTTTAATAAGATCATGTAAGACTGAGCCTGGAACCTTTGAATTTATCCAGTGTTCATCAATTGTTCTTTTCATTTTCCAAATACCATTTAGTGATAATAATTTCATTATTTTAACCTCCCCAAAAACAAGCTAAAATCTAAGATATATATATAATATTCATATTTTATATTAAACTCACAAGTAATTCTACATTAAATTAACAATGATATTTGTGCGTTTAATGAGTTTTATAGGTGTAGATTTCACGTAAGTTAAATTAAATTGTAGAATCATTTATGCGAAATCTATAGTATATTGTATATTAATCTTTAATCCGAATTCTTGTCTTGATTTTACATGTTTATTGTGCTATTTTAACATTAGAGGTATAAGATAATGGAAATAATAAAGCTGGAAGAAAAACATTCTATGGATTCAGTTACAGAATCTCACTACTCTTTTGTTAGCTCTTTACGGTATGCAATGGGAAAGCATACTCATGATTTTTATGAGTTTTTTATAATTACCGATGGAAAAGTAATTCATAATGTTAATAATAGATTACAATATTTACTTAAAGGCAGCCTTGTTTTCATACGTCCTGAAGATGTACATTATTACGAAAGTGATCAGGATAGTGATTGCCAATTTATAAATATCCCGTATACAAGTAAAGCTGTTTGGGATGCATTTAATTTTCTTGGTGAATCATTCAATCCAGAAAGATTAATAATGTCACATTTGCCTCCAATCTCAAGGCTTACACCTATAGAAACTGCTAATCTTATTAAACGTCTCCAAAATCTATTTATAATGTCTTCAGAAGATAAATCGCAGATAAGAATTGAATTAAGAAGCATTCTTATAGAAATATTGACTCGATATTTTCCGAAGCATCAAGAGCAGGTGAAAGATAGTGTTCCTAAATGGTTTGAAGCACTTCTAATTGATATACAAGCTAAAGATGTATTTACCGATGGACTTCAAAGAATATACGAAATATCTGGTAAAAGCCATGTACATATTAATCGAACATTTAGAAGATATTTAAATATGAAGCCTACTGAATATGTGAATAGTTTGCGGATGAATTATGCAAAAAATATGATTTTAAATACTGATATGGATATATTGGATATATCCATGGAGGCTGGATATGATAATCTAAGTCACTTTTACCACCTTTTTAAGAAGTGTTTTAATACTTCTCCGGCAAAATATAGGAAAAAATATAGAAGATCCTTTGTTTAAAAAGGGTTTATTATATTATTAACAACAGAGATATTGTTTTGCAATATTTGAAATAATAAATATTGCAAAAAATATAGAATGGAGATAATTGTGAAATTCGATATATTTAAAGCATCACAAAAGCTTTCAGAACTTGATTTGAAGATTATTTATGATAATTTTTTTATTGAAGTGTTATGGTTTCGAGTTATGCTACTTAGAGATGGGGGGATAATTAATCGCCATACACATTCTTCTTATGAATTTCACTTTGTTAAAGAAGGTTCATGCCTGGTTACGTTGGATGATAGTGAGTTCATAGCAAACACTGGCGAATTTTATTTAACTGCACCAGGTATATATCATGAGCAAAGAAATCATGGAAGTGAAAATTATATTGAATACTGTATAAATTGTGATTTAACATTAACTAATGGTCAGGATACAGAGGGAATGAAAATCTTAAATATTTTAAACAATTCTATGTGCAAAAATGTTGTAGATAATTTTGCGTCTATTGATATGTTTGGAAAGGCATTAAGTGAAGCATTTCTAAAAGAAATTGGATATTTTAATACTATAAAGTGTCTAGTTGGAATGATTATATTTTCTGCTGCAAGATCCATTTCTGAGGGAAGTGATATATCATATAGTGTTCCGTTAAAAAGTAAGAAAAGTAATTATAGATTTAGGCAGATTGAAAAATTTATTGAAGATAATATTTCAATTCCACTTACCACGAAAGATATAGCAAGAAATATGTTTCTCAGTGATAAACAGGTTGGACGTATCGTAGAAGAATGTAGAGGAATTTCTACTAAAGAATTATTAATACAAATGAAGCTTAAAAAATCAAAAGAATTGATTAAGGAAAGTGATCTCACAATCAAAGAAATTGCTAAAACGCTAGGCTTTTCAAGTGAGTATTACTTTAGTCAGTTCTTTAAAAGAGAAGAAGGCTATTCACCCAAACAATTTAGAAAAAATATAAAAAATGTCTAAAAAACTTAAATAATAGTCTGTTTTTATAATTTGAATTATAAGCAATAAAATATATAATAGAAACATCAATTATCTGGAGGAATATTTATGTATTTTATTGAAGAGAGAATAAAAAAATTATGTGATGAACTTAAACAATATATTCACTCAAATGGCGAAAATATAAGTAATTATAAAATGAAAAGTGGAAATTTCAAGGGTGGAGAACATATAGGGCTGGATATAAGTGATTGGCAGGAGTTTGGTTGTCAAGACAGGTGGGGAGGTAGAGATTATCATTGTTGGTTTAGAACTGAAGTTAAGATACCACCTGAGTTCCATGGGAAGACTGTTACTTTTGAAGTGAAAACAGGGAGGGAAGGTCAGTGGGACGCAACAAATCCTCAATTCATAATATATATTAACGGTAAGTTGATACAGGGTCTGGATGTTAATCATACAGAGATTGTTTTAACTGAGAATGCTGTAGGCGAAGAAATTTATACAATTGCTTTACACGCTTATTCAGGGATGCAGGAAGGTTTGATTGAGCTTAATTCAAAGGTTGCAATATTAAACAGAGATGTTGAAAAACTATATTATAATATAAAGGTACCATTAGAAGTAGCTGGATTGCTGGATAAAGAAGATAAGAAAAGTATAGACATATTAAACTACTTAAATGAAACTGTAAATAAAATTGACTTTAGAAAGCCATTATCTGAAAGCTTTATATCTTCAATTCTTGAAGCAAATGAATATATTGAAAATGAATTCTATAATAAATACTGTGGAAATGAAGATGTAGTTGCTGTATGTGTGGGACATACTCATATTGATGTTGCATGGTTGTGGACATTAGCACAAACCAGGGAAAAAACAACTAGAAGCTTTTCAACTGTATTGAATCTAATGAAACAATATCCGGAATATGTATTTATGTCAAGTCAGCCACAGCTTTATAAATTTTTAAAAGAAGAACAACCTGAACTATATAAAGAAGTTAAAGAAAGAATTAAGGAAGGCCGCTGGGAAGCCGAAGGAGCAATGTGGCTTGAAGCAGATTGCAACATTGCTTCAGGAGAAGCTCTTGTAAGACAAGTTTTATTTGGTACCAGATTTTTCAAACAAGAATTTGGAGTAGATAATAAAATATTATGGCTACCTGATGTATTTGGATATAGTGCAGCTTTACCACAAATACTTAAAAAATCGGGAATAGACTATTTTATGACGACAAAAATTGGCTGGAATGAATACAATAAAATGCCTTATGATACGTTTAGTTGGAGAGGTATAGACGGAACAGAGATACTCACACATTTTATTACAGCAAGAACTTACAGCAAAACAGGATGTTACGGGAATGCATCAACTTATAATGGTATTATAGGCGGATCACAGGTTATGGGCGCATGGGCTTCCTACAGCCAAAAAGCTGTAAGTAATGAGGTGTTAATAGCATATGGATATGGTGATGGAGGTGGAGGGCCTACCAAGGAAATGCTTGAAAATTCAAGAAGGCTGGAAAAGGGGATTCCTGGTTGTCCAAAAGTTAAATTAGGAAAAGCGTTAGATTACTTTAAAGATATGGAAATGAATGTTTTGGGAAACAAAAAATTTCCCAAGTGGGTTGGCGAACTATATCTTGAATACCATAGAGGCACATATACTTCTATGGCGAGAAATAAAAAATATAACAGAAAAAGCGAATTATTATACCAGGATGCTGAATTTTTATCTGTCATGGGTCAATTAACAGGTGTACAGGATAATTATCCGGCAGATAGTTTAAATAAAGGATGGGAGACAATTCTGTTAAATCAATTTCATGATATATTACCCGGTTCGTCTATAAAGGAAGTATATGAAGATTCGCAAAAGCAATATATTGAAGTTATTAAAAATGGAAATGAAATTGTAAATAATTCCTTAAATAGTATTGCAGCAAGAATAAATATTGATACTTCTTCTGTTATTATTTTTAACCCATTGGGATACGTAAGAAGTGACATTGTTGAACTTGATTTACCTAAAAACTTTGATTTGGTTCAAATATATGATAATAACGAAAATTTACAAGTTTCACAAGTTGTAAAAGATGGCAGTAGTGAAAAACTAATATTTTTTGCAAAGGATATTCCTGCAAAGGGGTATAAAACTTTTAGTATTAGAGAAAAAAAAGACAATTCGCTACATAG
This sequence comes from uncultured Eubacteriales bacterium, assembly GCA_964470745.1. Lineage (GTDB taxonomy): Bacteria > Bacillota > Clostridia > DSM-8532 > CAYYEC01 > CAYYEC01. The sequence goes on from CAYYEC010000007.1 coordinate 10,454, forward strand.
TCAAAGCATGACAATAGAAAATAATAAAATAGAAAATAAGTATTTTGACATTAGATTTGATGAGAATGCAAATATTTCATCTATTTTTGATAAACTTCAAGATAGAGAGGTTTTAAAACCGGGACAAAAAGCAAATGTACTACAAACCTTTGAAGATAAGCCTCATGATTATGATGCATGGGATATAAATATATATTATCAGGAAAAAATGTGGGAAATAAATGATGTTCAGAGTGTTGAAATTCTTGAAAAAGGACCTGTAAGAGCAGTTTTACAGGTTAAAAGAAGCTATCTGGATTCTATTATAATACAGAATATAGTTTTATATAATGATATTCCAAGGATAGACTTTGTAAATAAAATTGACTGGAAGGAAAGTCATATACTATTAAAGGCTGCTTTCCCTGTAGATATTCATTCAGATAAAGCTACCTATGATATACAATATGGTAATGTTGAGAGACCTACTCATTGGAACACAAGCTGGGATTATGCCAGATTTGAAGTTTGTGCACATAAATGGGCAGATATTTCTGAGGATGGATATGGAGTAAGTTTATTAAATGATTGTAAATATGGCTATGATATTAAAGATGGAAATATGAGATTAACTCTTTTAAAATCTGCCACTTATCCTAATGAAGATGCAGACCGTGAAATGCATGAGTTTACATATTCTCTTTACCCTCATAGTGGTGATTGGAAGGATGCTGATACTGTTGGAATGGCACATAATTTAAACTGTCCAATGTATACAAAAATTGAAAAAGCTCATAATGGTATTTTACCGAGTGATTTTTCTATGATAAAAGTAGATAAATCAAATGTTATTATTGAAGTCGTGAAAAAGGCTGAAGATACTGAGAATATAATTATCAGACTATATGAATGCTACAATAGAAGAACAAAGGTTGAATTAACAACATTTAAAGAAATATTGCAAGTTTGGGAATGTGATTTAATGGAGAATAATATTAGTGAGACTGAATTTAAAGGAAATAGTTTTGAATTTGAGATAAACCCTTATGAGATTAAGACCTTTAAGTTGAAGTTGTAGTATAAAATAACAAATTGGCAAACATATGTTTGAATTAGTTATCAGGTGTGGTATAATATATAATAAATCTTTATTTTGAGGAGATAAACTATGCCTGAATTTAAAATAAAATCAGAATATAAGCCTTGTGGCGACCAGCCTAAGGCAATTGATGAACTGGTTCATGGATTAAATATGGATGAAAAATTCCAGACTCTCTTAGGTGTAACAGGTTCCGGTAAAACATTTACAATGGCTAATGTAATTGAAAGAGTACAAAAGCCTACATTAGTTATTGCTCATAATAAGACTTTGGCTGCTCAGTTATGCAGTGAATTTAAAGAGTTTTTTCCTGATAATGTAGTGGAGTACTTTGTAAGCTATTATGACTATTACCAGCCTGAGGCATATATTCCTCATACCGATACCTATATTGAAAAAGATTCATCAATAAATGAAGAAATTGATAAATTGCGACATTCAGCCACTGCAGCACTATTTGAAAGAAGAGATGTAATAATAGTTGCCAGTGTTTCCTGCATATATGGTTTAGGTGATCCGGAAGACTATACTGACCTGATGCTATCTTTAAGACCCGGTATGCAAAAGGATAGAGATGAGATAATTAGAAAGCTGATTGATATACAATATGAAAGAAATGAAATTGATTTTCGAAGAGGAAAATTTAGAGTCAGGGGAGACGTTCTCGACATATTTCCGGCAAATTCATCTGAAATGGTGTTAAGAGTAGAATTTTTTGGAGATGAAATTGAGAGAATAACTGAGATTGACTCACTAACAGGTGAAATTATCGGGATAAGATCACATATTGCAGTTTTTCCCGCATCTCACTATGCGACAACCAGGGATAAAATGGAGAAAGCGATTATTACCATAGAAAAGGAATTGGAAGAAAGAATAAAGTATTTTAAAGAAAATGAAAAATTACTTGAAGCTCAGAGAATAGACCAGAGAACAAGATATGACCTTGAGATGATGCAGGAGATTGGTTTTTGTCAGGGTATTGAAAACTATTCAAGGCATATTAGTGGCAGAAACCCTGGAAGTGCTCCTTTCACACTAATAGACTATTTCCCGGATGATTTTCTTATGATTATTGATGAGTCTCATGTTACCAGGTCTCAGATAGGGGCTATGTATAATGGTGACAGGTCCCGTAAGGAATCTTTAATTGAATATGGGTTTAGATTACCATCTGCATTTGACAATAGACCTTTAAAATTTCAGGAATTTGAGGAAAGGATAAATCAAGTAGTATTTGTAAGTGCTACTCCTGCTGATTACGAAAGGCAGCATTCCACAAAAATTGTTGAACAAATTATCAGACCTACCGGTCTTATTGATCCAGAAATAATTGTCAGACCGGTAAAAGGTCAAATTGATGATCTGGTAGGAGAAATTAATGAAAGAGTAAGTAAGGGAAATAGAGTTTTAGTAACTACATTGACTAAGAAAATGTCCGAGGACTTGACAAGCTATCTAAAAGAGCTGGATATGAAGGTTAAGTATTTACATTCAGATATAGACACAATGGAGAGAATGGAAATTATAAGAGATTTAAGATTAGGAGTTTTTGATGTATTGGTAGGGATCAATCTTTTAAGAGAAGGATTGGATATACCGGAAGTATCTTTAGTTGCAATACTTGATGCTGATAAGGAAGGATTTTTAAGGTCAGAAACTTCTTTAATTCAGACTATAGGTAGAGCCGCTAGAAATGTTGAAGGAAAGGTTATAATGTACGCTGATATTATTACTGAATCCATGAGAAAAGCTATAAGTGAAACAAATAGAAGAAGATATATTCAAGAGCAATATAATATTCAAAATGGGATTACTCCTAAGAGTATTCAAAAATCTGTACGTGATGTTTTAGAAGCTACAAAGGTAGCAGAAGAAACAGAAAAATATGATGTTAAGTCTGACAAAGATTCAATGACAATTGAGCAAATTCAAGAAATGATAGTAAAACTTACAGATGATATGAAGCATGCAGCTGCAGATTTACAGTTTGAGAGGGCAGCAGAATTAAGAGATAAGATAAATGAGTTAAAAGAGAAATTAAAGTAGATATCAATGGCAAAAAAAGATAAGTACCTAAGTAGGCACTTATCTTTTTTACAAGTCAAACCCTCAAAGAACCAAAATTATTAAGCTTATAAATGAGAATCTCCGGGATTCCAGTCAATAGGACACAATCCCCCGGATTGTAACCCTTGAAGAACACGTAGAGTTTCTGTTACACTTCTTCCCACATTTAAATCGTGAACAACAGAATATCTGATAACACCTTGTGGGTCTATAATGAATAGTCCTCTTAATGCTATTCCATCTTCTTCAATAAGTACGCCATAATTTTGTGAAACTTCTTTTGTAATATCTGAAGCTATAGGGTAATTGACTTTCCCGAGGCCTCCCTCTTCAATAGAAGCATTTATCCAAGCCTTATGTGAATATTGACTGTCGATACTTACTCCTAAAACTTCAGCATTAAGCTTTTTGAATTCATCAATCCTTTTGCTTATACCTGATATTTCCGTTGGACATACAAATGTAAAATCCAATGGATAGAAAAATAATATCAACCATTTATCCTTATAATCGGATAAGGTAACAGTTTTAAAACCTGAACCGTCTCCGGTTACTGCTTGCATTTTGAAATCCGGCGCTTTAATTCCAACTATTCTATTCATGTTTATAACCTCCTAGTTATTCTATATGTGTTGCAATAAACCCTTTACATTACTAATTTAAATATTGCAAAATCATATTCTAGTACTTTTTAATATTATTAATAATGCAATATTTTATTTATGTACTTTCAAAAAATTCTAAATTTAGTACAACCATAAATAAATTATTCCCAAAGTAGATGAGTTCAAACAATTTATTAAGTGTGCTATATATACTTGGAGTAAAATAAAGGCAGAAAAATGAATGGGGAATATAGTAGAGAGTTTTTATTTATAAATAGTTATTTTAAAAGGCATAATATTAGAGTATTCCCAATAATATCTCCAGAAACTCATAAGAAAGAGGTTATACTAACTTTGAAAGAGGGTTAAACTATTGTCAATTGGATATGCGTGCAATGTTATGGGTCTGCTTGATGCAGGATTTAAAAAATGCAAGCTGAATAATGTAACAGATTTGAGACTCTATAATATCACAGCTTCAAATCTAGTTTCTCTCGAAAGAATTATAGATTACAATATTAAGAATAATATTAAGCTATTTCGTATAAGTTCGGATATAATTCCTTTTGGGTCACATACTGTAAATACAAGTGAATGGTGGAAAGACCATAGAAATGCCTTAAAAACTATTGCAACTAAAATTAAATATAATAATATAAGAGTATCAATGCACCCCGGACAATATACTGTTATAAACTCTACAGATAATGCTGTTGTAAGCCGTTCCTTTGAAGATTTGAAATATCATGCCAAGTTTCTAGATTCTCTTCAGGTGGATTTCTCAAATAAAATTGTTCTTCATATTGGTGGAGTATATGGGGATAAAGAAGCTGCAATAAAGAGATTTAAAGAAAACTATTTAATGCTTCCTGAGTGTGTTACAAATAGGCTTGTAATTGAAAATGATGAAAAGAGTTTCTCAGTTGAAGATGTGCTACAGATAGGAGTAGATTTAAAGATTCCTGTTGTTTTTGATAATCTTCACAATAAATTAAATCCATCAATACATAAATTATATGAAATGGAATTAATCAAAATGTGTAGTAAAACATGGATGAGAGAAGATGGAAAGCAAAAAATTCATTACTCTCAACAAAAAGAAAATGGAAAGCCCGGTGCACATTCTGATACAATTAATGTTGAAGAGTTTTTAGACTTTTATTACATAATAAAAGACTTTAATATTGATATCATGCTTGAAGTAAAAGATAAAAATTTATCAGCTATTAATTGTATAAATTGCATTAATTGTATTGTATAATTATATATGACGCACTTAATAAATTGCATGAACTATTGTTGTATTTACTTTGGGAATATATATAGTTTGTATTAAGCTGTAGGAAAGTGAGGATAGAGTCATGTATTCGAATGTTGGCATAAATAGCAGATGCAAGAATGCTTACCTTGAAAGAATTAATAAGGTCTTGGAGTACATAGAAGTAAATTTGGATTCTAATTTAAATTTAAACATTTTAGCTAATGTAGCGGGCTTTTCTCCATATCACTTTCATAGAATATTTCATTCAATCGTTGGATATACTGTTCAGAATTATGTTAAGAGAATAAGGTTGGCATCAGCAGCACATAAGCTGTTGTACTGCCCTGATCTGTCAATAACCGATATTGCACTGGATAGTGGTTTTTCAACACTATCAGACTTTTCCAGATCATTTAAATCAGAGTATAATATGAGTGCTAGCAATTTTATTAAGACAAAAAAAGAAAAATGCAATACAATTGAATACTCGAAGAGAATTGAGTCTATTCCCATACCTGAAGCGTCAAAATTAGAATATTTGAATAATATAAAATTAGTTGATTTGCCTGATTTTAATATTGCATATATACGAAGTGAAGGCTTATTAGAGACACGTCAAAATCCTAAAATAGAAAAGGCATTTGGAAGACTTATAAAATGGGCGAAAGCTCATGAGTTAATTAATAAAGAGACTGAAATACTGGGAATTACCCTTGACAATCCTGAAATAACACCATTGGAAAAGTGCCGCTATGACGCATGTATTTCAGTGCCGGAAAGAGTCAATTCAGTTGGTGAAATTGGCATAAGGAAACTTAATTCAAAAGGTAGATATATATCTTGCTATTTTCATGGATTGGGAGAGGATACAGAAAAGAAATTTTTTGATTTGGTACTATCTATTTATGGCTGGTGGTTACCGGAGAATAGATATTTACCGGACAATAGACCTTTTTTGGAAAAGTTTGACTTTAAACAGGATTCAAATAATATTTCCATGGAGTTTTGCATACCGGTAAAGCCTTTTTAAATAGCAAAATATGTGAATATAATCGCAAGAAATGTAAAGTATCCTTTTATTCATTATGTAATAATCAAATTATTAAAATTATTTGAATTTAAGGGGGATACTTATGCAGGGAGAAAAAAATATTTCTTTTCAGTCTTTGACACAAACAACAGAAGATATTATCAATAAAAGGATTTCATGTTTAGAGGTCTTAGAATCTGTTTCAAATAGCATTTCCAAATATAATGATAGCATTAATGCAATCGTAACCACTGATTTTAAAGCAGCCATAAAGGAGGCTAAGGAATTAGATGTTATGCTTAAGAATGGAAAAGTGAAAGGACCATTACATGGAATACCAGTAACAATTAAAGATAATTTTGAAGTGTCAGGGATGCGTTCTACAGCAAGTCATAAACCATTCTCAGAAAATATTCCTGTAAAAGATGCATCTGTGGTTGAACGATTACGGGAAGCAGGAGCTATTATAGTCGGAAAAACTAATTTACCCGAACTGGCAGTTGACTTTCAGACAGATAGTCCTATTTTTGGAAGAACAAATAATCCGTGGGATCTTGAGCGTACTCCAGGAGGGAGTACGGGAGGTGGTGCAGCAGCAGTTGCAGCAGGGATGTCTTTTTTAGATGTTGGAAACGATTTGTTGGGATCTATAAGAATTCCTGCACATTATTGCGGTATTTATGGTTTTGTGCCAAGTGTACACACTATTTCAAGAAATGGAATAATGCCTAAAACATCAAATGGAGGAAGTTTTGATCAAATTCTGAGAGCTGGTATTCTTGCACGTTCTGTAGAGGATTTGATTACAGTATTTAAGGTTATAAAAGGACTTGACAATTTGGATATAAACATCTTACCAATAGAATTACGCCAGAAGAAATCAGATACTGTGAGGAATTTAAGAATAGCCTGGGTTGATAATGCTGAAGGAATACCAATTTCACGGGATACTCGACAGGCTATTACCGGTTTTATAGATTGTCTTAAAAGTCAGGAATACACTATTGACAAAATAGACTCAAAAATGTTAGGTTTCTTAGCTGCCAAAAAGATTTTTGCAAGAATATTTTATTCCAATATTGGTATAAACATGCCCTGGATTGTTCGTACTGCCGCACGTTTTATCGGAAAAAACAAATATCTTGATTTAAATTTAAAAAAGTATATTACTGCAGAGATACAAAGGATAAAATTAATAACAAAACTTGATAATATACTTTCAGATTATGATATGATTATATGTCCTGTTATGTCAACTCCAGCTTTTCATCACAAAAAGCCAGATAGATATAGGGGAGTTATGCCAGTTTACAAGCAGGGAATAAAAGTAGATGAAACACTAATAGACTATGGAGATGCAATAACTGCGTTTACTATTCCCTTTAGTATAACAGGAAATCCTGTATCTGTTATACCTATTGGAAAATCACAGGAAGGCTTACCTATTGGTATACAAATAGTTGGTAAACGATGGAGTGATTTAGATTTACTATTAACGGCAAAAAAACTTGCAGAATATATTGGTTTTTTAGGACATCCACCATTATAAGCCGTGCAAATTACAAGTTAAAGTACTTTAAAATATCATTTGCAGATTAAAAATATTGTATGATATAATGTTTTAACAAAATAATAATATTATTATTCACTTATTATAAGTGAATAGGGTTAAGTAAAAAATAACTTATACCTTTTAAATTAAGGAGTTAATTATGCTTCATGAGTTTTCTAGAACGGAATTATTAATTGGTGCAGATGCCTTACAAAAATTAGCTAATAGTAAAGTTGCAATTTTTGGTATTGGAGGAGTTGGAACTTTTGCAGTTGAAGGATTGGTAAGGTCGGGTGTAGGCAAATTTGTATTAGTTGATGATGATTGTGTATGTCTTACAAACATAAACAGGCAGATACATGCTACAAGAAAAACAGTAGGCAAACCGAAAGTTGAGGTAATGAGAGATAGAATTCTTGAGATAAATCCAAAGGTGGAAGTTGAAATTTATCAAAAATTTTATTTACCGGATATAGCAAATGAACTAATTCATAATAATTATGATTATATAATAGATGCAATTGATACAGTTACAGGAAAAATAGATTTAGTTATGAAAGCAAAAGAAAGAAATATTCCTATTATCAGCAGTATGGGTGCGGGAAATAAATTGGATCCTACAAGATTTGAAGTTACAGATATTTTTAAGACTTCTGTTTGTCCACTGGCAAAGGTAATGCGTAAAGAACTAAGAGCCAGAGGAATTAAATCTCTAAAGGTAGTCTATTCTCAAGAAGAACCTAAAAAACCAATTGAAAGTACCGAATCAAGCTGTAAAGTTGGCTGTATTTGTCCAAAGGGAACAACAAGAAAATGTACTGCAAAAAACCAAATTCCAGGTAGTATTTCGTTTGTTCCGTCAGTTGTTGGTCTAATTATTGCCGGGGAAGTAATTAAGGATTTAATTCATCTCTAGATAAAATGTATTCAATCAAATTGGAAAAAGGTGTAATCTCATTTTAAAAGGTACACACATTTTTTGATTTTGTCGCAAAAAAACTTTATATTTTCTGCAAAAATATGGCATAGCCATTGCTTATTTTATATTTAATTGATATAATGTATGTATAATTATTACCTGATAATAATAGTATGTAATAATACATGTTTTTGATAAGTAATGTAAAGGATCTGTTGTGTTGTATGTAGTAATCAAGAAATGGATAAAATTGCAGGAAAACTTGCAAATGAAAATGAAGAGACTTATAATTAAAGAGTTGAATTTAATACAATGTATTAAATTTATATATAACGCTACTTAAATATTCTTATATTTTGCTTATGCGTTTATAGCTTTTGGAAAATAATTTTGCACTTATTTTTGTTAAAAGAATGTAAAGGATTAAGTGCGAGACATATAGTATAAAAGTTTATTCAATAAATGGAATAAGTAATATATATTGCATGATAAGTTTTTACGGAAGAGTTATGCAGCGTATTAATTAAGGAAAATGATTTTGTAATATTTGAATGAGAATATTATAGGAAATATTACAAAACAAATATATGTTGCAAAAGAATTTAATAGAAAAGGTTGCAACATAAAAATTGGGAAGATGATTTTGTAATATTTGAATGAGAATTTTATAGGGAAATATTACAAAACATCTAGAATGCGAGGGATAATATGGCTAAGGTAATAATTGACCAAGAACGATGTAAAGGATGCGAACTATGTACTACTGTTTGTCCTAAAGATATTGTAGTTATGGTTGAAGATAAGTTAAACCTTAAAGGATTTCATCCTGCAAAAGTTTCGGACATGGAAAAATGTATTGGCTGTGGCTTTTGTTCAATTATTTGTCCTGATTGTGTAATCAAGGTAGAAAAATGAGGAGGAAGAAATAATGGGTAAAAAAATGTTGATGAAAGGGAATGAAGTAATTGCTGAGGCTGCATTAAGAGCAGGGTGTAGATTTTACTTCGGTTATCCCATAACCCCTCAAAATGAAATTCCTGCGTATATGGCTAAAAAAATGCCAAAATTAGGTGGTATTTTTATTCAAGCTGAAAGTGAATTAGCAGCAATTAATATGGTATATGGTGCTGCAAGTGCTGGAGCCAGAGTTATGACTTCTTCATCAAGTCCTGGTATTAGTTTGAAGCAGGAAGGATTATCATATATGGCTGGGGCAGAGTTACCTGCTGTTGTTGTAAACATTGTTAGATGCGGACCAGGTTTAGGAGGAATTTTACCAGCACAGTGTGACTATTTCCAGGCTGTTAAAGGTGGAGGACATGGAGATTACAAAATGGTAGTTCTAGCTCCTAATAGTGTCCAGGAACTTTATGAATTAACCGTTGAAGCATTTAATATAGCTGATAAATATCAAATTGTCTCTATGATTTTAGGAGATGGAACATTAGGTTTAATGATGGAGACAGTAGAATTTAGGGAAAGTGAAGAAATTATTGAAGTTGATAAAAAATGGGCTGCTACAGGAACTAAAATGGAAAGAGACAATAATATAATTACTTCAATTTATATAGACCCTGATGAGCTTGAGTCGGTAAATTTGAGACTTCAGGCGAAATATAAGGTTATTGAAGAAAATGAAGTCAGATATGAAACATATAATTGTGATGATGCTGAAGTTATTGTTGCAGCTTACGGTACAACTGCAAGAATTATAAGAAATGTAATTTCAATGGCTGAGAAGGAAGGAATTAAAGTCGGATTAATAAGACCGATAACCTTATGGCCGTTTCCAAATAGGGCTTTTGAAGAATTCATTGATGTACCGAAAGCGTTCTTGAGTGTAGAAATGAGTGCAGGACAAATGGTAGAGGATGTTAGACTAGCTGTAAACGGAAGAAAACCTGTTTATTTTTACGGCAGAATGGGTGGAGTTGTTCCAACACAACAGGAAATATTGGATAAAATAAAGGAAATTCTAAAAGATTGAGATTAAGATTGAGAAAATACTAAATTTGATGACTAGCCAGTCGACAACCGTCAATTGTCAAAAAGGAGGTTTTAATTATGGCTGTAGTATATGAAAGACCACATGCATTAAATGATAAAGTATTGCCATATTGTCCGGGGTGTACCCATGGTACTGCTCTTAAGCTAGTGGCAGAAGTAATAGATGAATTAGGAATAGAAGGTAATACTGTGGGTATTGCATCTGTAGGCTGTACATATAACGCCTATGAATTTTTTAATTGTGATATGGTACAGGCAGCACATGGAAGAGCTCCGGCAGTGGCAACAGGTGTTAAACGTGTAAATCCTCAAAATGTAATATTTACTTATCAAGGGGATGGTGATTTAGCATCAATTGGAATGGCTGAAATCGTTCATGCAGCTGTTAGAGGTGAAAATATAACTGTTGTTTTTGCAAATAATGCAGTATATGGAATGACTTCCGGCCAAATGGCACCTACATCTTTAATAGATCAGAAGACTGCTACGTCTCCTTATGGAAGGGATGCAAGTATTCATGGATATCCTATTAAAGTATCAGAAATGCTTGCTACTATAGAAGGAGTTTCATATATTGAAAGAGTATCGATGCATGATATCAAGAACATTAAAAATGCAAAGA
>CAYYEC010000008.1:0-7404 GCA_964470745.1 uncultured Eubacteriales bacterium
ATATGTACACTGATACTTTTTAACATACTTTTACCTCCTTTCTTTAATATAGATCGGAGAATCTGCGATAATTTTGTTATCGCAGTTTTTTTATTTAAGGAAAAACTTAGTACTAAGTTTTTCCTTAAAGTTTATTACTTATTTATTCCACTTCTAATCTTATTAATTATACTATTCTTCTGTTTGCAGCTTACCGCTACGATATATTATAAGTAAAAATCCTTAGAGAGTAGGTCTTTATTATTGTTTACTCTATAGGGTACATTTTACGATATACACAAATTTTTATTATTCTAAAGGTTTTATTTTAATGCCTTCTTTTATATTGTTATCTGGCTTCACAAGAATTATATCTCCTTCTTTCAAACCATCCTGGATTTCTACAAATTTTCCGCTTTCTATACCTCTTTTCACCATTCTTAGCATTGCTATACCATTTTCAACAATAAAAACATTACTATTGTCTTTATAATCAAAAACTGAAGTATCGGGAACTTTTATTATATCTTCTTTTATGTTAGTAATAATTTTTACATCTACACTATACCCAGGTTTCAACAGGTTGGTATCATCTTCCATTTTAACTGTAACTGGCACTCTTCTTTGATTAACACCTAGAGAAGATGTAACTATTTCTGCCACTGGAGCAATTTTTATCACTTTTCCTTTTAGAGTTGCATCATTAATTGATTTACCACTGATTTCTACTTCATTACCAATTTTAATTTTATTTGCATCGTCAGCTAATATATCAGCTTCAAGTTCGAGACTATTAACATCACCTATGACAAAAGCAGGAGTAGCCGAAACTGCTATTGAATTTTTCTCTACAAGCTTTTCAATTACAACACCATCAATTGTAGATTTTACTTCCTGCTTTTGAATATTTCTTAATATAGTATCTCTATTTATTATAGCTCTCTCAAGCTGTGCTTTATAGCCGTTTTTAACATCTTCAAGCTGTAGTTTAGCTGTCTCAAATGCAGTAGAAGCTGCGTTGTATGCATCCTGAGCATTTTGTAATTCCTCTTTACTGGATGCATTTGATTTATATAAATTCTCCACATTCTCGTAATTTCTTTTTGCGGATTCATATGCGTTTTCGGCTTGAACTACTGAGACCTTTGCTAATTCAATCTTATTTGCATAATTAAATAACTCAGTACCTTTTAATTGAGCCTTCGATGCAGAGATTGCAGCTTCAGCATCCTTAAGCTGCAGCTCAAGATCCGCTTTATCCAGACTTAAAAGCTCATCTCCTTCTTTTACAGTATCACCAATATCTACATTTATATCTATAACCTTTCCGGTTCCTTCAATATAAATAGTTTGCTCATCTTTTGATACCACCTGAGCGGTTTCTTCCAAATATTGCTGCATTTCTCCTTTTGTTACGCTAATTACATCTGCACTAACGCCTGCAGATTTTGAAGCATAATATGCAACTCCGGCAGCTGCAACTACCAATCCAACAATTATCCATTTTAACTTCTTTTTCATATTTGGTCACACTCCTTAAACTTAATTTATTCATTATTCTTTAAAACTTCAACCATACTTATTGTTCTAATTTTTTTCATAAGAATTATATTTGCTAAAACTGTAAATATTATAGTAAGAATTGCAGCAAATAAATAAGCACTATTCTTTGGAGCAAATACAAAACTATAAGCTTCGGTTTCATACATGGACATCATGGAATTCCCAAGTAATCCCCCAAATGGCAGTCCAACTAAAATAGCAAATAAAGCTATAAAGTAATTCTCATTAAAAATCAAGCTTCTTACTTCCTTATCTTTAAATCCAAGCACTTTTAATGTTGCAAGCTCTTTCTGACGCTCAAAAATATTTATTGTAGTAATATTGTATATAACTGCAATTGAAAGCACAGCTGCCAAAAAAATCATTACTCCAACAAAAGATGTCATAGAACCCATAGTTTTAGTCAAATTATTTAGAGAATCTGACTTAGACTGAATAGAATTAACTACAGGCATTTCCTTCAACTTATTAATAACATATTTTTCATTATTAATACTATCAAGCTTTATAACCACTGAATTGGCTACTATACCCTCTCCAGTCAAATAATTCATGCCATCCATACTGCTAAAAACACTATTACCGATGTATTGTGCTATAATTCCTTTTATCCTCATCTCTTTCTTTTCTTTTCCCGGTAGATAAGATTTAACATAAACCGTATCCCCGGGACTTACATCAAGAGTTTTTGACAATTTTTCCGGTATAAGTATACCATTATCTGGAACCTTTACAAAATTCCCATTCTTGTCTGTTACCTTATAAATTTTGGGATCACTAGTCAACGCAGTAAATCCTACTTCTTTTTTTCTCCATCCATTAGTTATTTCTACACCAGTTTCAACTACTGGCTCAAGGTTTGTAACATGGGATATGTTTTTTATATAGCTTAATTCTTCCATATTTAAATATTTGGAAAAATTTACCTTTACGTCATAGCTTTGAATATTACTATATTGCTGATCTATCAAATAATTGATTGAGTCCATTTGCCCAAAGGATATAACCGTAATTGCTGTTGCAAATATAACTCCTATAGAGGTAAGTAGTGCTCTCCTTTTGTACCTGAATATATTTCTTAAAACAATCTTCCAACTATATCCGAGGTTTTCCCATAGTATACCAATTTTTTCTATGAAAATTTTCTTTCCTTTCATTGGCGCCTTAGAGCGCATTGCTTCACTAGGCATAATCCTAAAAACTCTTTTACAAGAATTATACCCTGCGAGCAGGCAGAAAAACAGTGTAAGTACCGATGCAGGTATAACTAATTCCGGATACATTTTCATTTCAGCTACCGGAAGATTGAAATATGAATTCTCCAGCTCTGTAAAAGCCTTGCCAAGATACATTCCAAAAATAGAACCCAAAACACTACCTATTATTGCAATAAAAGCCGCGTAGGATAAATAATGAAATAAAACCTTTAGATTACTAAATCCAAAAGCCTTTAATACACCAATTTGAGTTCTTTGGTTTTCTACCATTCTACCCATAGTAATATAAATAATAACAGCAGCCACAATAAAGAATATGATAGGAAAAGCTCCACCAGTAGATTTCAATCCTTTTAATTCCTCGCTCAGCATTTTGCTGCTTATTTGATTCTCTCTTTCAACAATTTCTGTTACGCCAAATTCCTTTAATACTCTTTTTACATCATCCTTAGCTTTATCTACATCGGTTCCTTCTTCAAGAAGAATTGAAAGACTGTTTATTGATCCATTAAACCCCAGAATAGCCTGACCAAATGATTTTTTTATATATACAATGCCAAATTTTCTATTGTCCGGCACTAATTCGCTTCCATCCTTAAGAGTGTATACATATTCAGGACTTTTAACAGAACCAACTATTTTCAACTTTACTTCAGTACCATTAATTATAGGATATATAAAGTCCCCCGACTTGAGGTCATGTGCTTTAAAAAACCCATCCTCGACAAGACATTGATTGTTTTCTGAATTTGAGAAATATCTTCCCGAAGTTATCATAATATCATTTACAATATCTTTTTTTTCACCAGGCAGGGTTATGAACCTTATAGTAGCATTCTCATCTGAAATACTCATCTTTACATCCTGAACTATTCTACCTGTTGCCATCTTAACAAATGAAAGGGATTTTAACTTATCCTCCATATTATCAGGCGCCTTATAAAAACTTGCCCAAATATCTCCTAATCTGTATTGCTCATAATATTTTTCGCTGGCACGGGACAAATTTCTGAAAGCTGCATTAATACCAGAATAAAACATAACTCCAATAATAACAACAATAAGAACAGATATAAACTGTCCTCTTGACTGCAATAAATCCCTAATAAGTTTTCGATTTAAAATATCCATTACCACTCAATCCCTTCAGGCGGCAGGGGATCACTATTTATTTCTACGGACTCGACCTCTCCGCTCCTGACCCGTATTACCTTATCTGCCATATCTGCAATTGCAGCGTTATGAGTAATTACTATTACTGTTTTCTTCATTTTTTTACTTACATCATGCAGCAGCTTCAGTATAGACTTACCTGTCTTATAATCCAATGCACCTGTAGGCTCATCACACAGCAATAATAAAGGATTTTTTACCAATGCTCTTGAAATAGCTACACGCTGCTGTTCTCCACCGGAAAGCTGAGCAGGAAAATTATCCAATCTTTCAGCCAGACCTACATCGTTCAATACATCTTTTGCATTTAAAGGATTCTCACTTACCTGTGTTACCAGCTCAACATTTTCCAAGGCTGTAAGATTTGGCATAAGATTATAGAACTGAAACACAAACCCTATATTTTTTCTTCTGTATATTGTTAATTTTTTATCAGGCAAGTCCGCAATATTAATATCATCGACCCACACCTCCCCAGAAGTAGGTCTATCCATTCCTCCAATAATATTTAATACAGTACTTTTTCCAGAACCGCTAGGTCCAAGAACTACTACAAATTCTCCTGTTTCTATTTCAAAACTCATACCATTTGCAGCTTTTACACTAACCTCTCCCATTAAGTATTCCTTTACAACATCCTTGACCACAACTATTTTTTCTTCCATAACATATCACCCCAATTCCCTTTAAAATAATATTCAACGCAATCAGATTTATTTATATATGTTGCATTAAATACATTACATGGAAGAAATATGCAACATATAGATAATAATTTTATTTTTTTATTTTATTCAAATCTCCATCTATCTTATGAATAGACGCTTTGCCTTCAAAAATAAATTTCATCTGATTCTCAATATTAAGGCTTAATTCATCAAATGTCATACTATCAATATAACAATACATAAGCAGCTGGGTCATTAATATACCATATATAGCATAAGCTGCCTCGTTAACATTAAAAGATTCGGAAAGCAATCCTCTTTCCTTGATATTTTCCAGAAGACATTTTAGTTTTTCAATATATCGAAAATCAAGCTTCATCATACCATTAAATAATAAATTATTAGATTTTATATTACCAAATACCACAGCCATTAACTCTTTGAACATTTTTTTACTAAATATTTTCATACGTTTTAAAAACAGAAATAAAAAATCTGTAACTATTTTGACTACATCATTTTCAATATCGATTTCAAGCTGAACTGTATCTTTAGCATTTAATTCCAATATATTTGCCATCATTGATATAAATATTTCCGCTTTGGATGGAAAATAATTATATAGCGTCCCTACACCAATTTCAGCCTTTTGCGCTATTTCCTCCATAGTCGTACCCGAGTAACCTTTTGACATAAACAGTTCTTCTGAAATCTTTACTATTTTGTCTTCTGATTTCTTCTTTTTTTTCTCTCTTAATCCACCCATAAAATCACCTCTCATTCCGCAAATTTATGAATAGATTCATAAATGAATCCATTCACATTATATAACATTTTAAATTGTTTGTAAACTGTTTAATATATGTTTGTGAGCCTTATAAGTAAAAAAATACTGCAAGTTAAAAATATATTTAAATCTGTGAGAATGTTAATTCTTCATTACTTTATAGCTTTTAAAATATCAATAGGTCTCTACCATATTATAGTCTGTTCATTGACTACATGGTCAACCAATAAATAAATTATACATTCTATTGACCATTAAGTCAATATAGTATAAAAATAATACAAGCCAATTTAAACCAAATAATGTATTTATTATTTAAGAACCTCTTTAGCAACCTCTAAGAACGCTTTTAGCGCAGGTGATATCCATTTATCTTTATGATGAATCAACTGAATCATAAGGTCAAATTCTGTTCCTTTCCAATTCAGTGCCACAAGCCTATTCTCTTTTAATTCCTTCTCAACTGCCATTCTTGGAAGGAAAGTAATTCCCAAACCACTTAAAACAAGCTGTTTAATTACTTGTATGCTTCCAGACTCTGAAATCGAACGCGGCTTCACTTGTGAATCAGATAATACACTTTCCAAAGCTATTCTATAACTACATTCCTTTTCCGTTAAAATTAAATTTTCATCATAAAGGTCTTCCGGATAAACAAACTTTTTAGAAGCCAGAGTATGCTCAGGTGTTGTCAGTAAAACCATTGGTTCAAAAATCTCAACATATGAAATCAAATATGGATTATAAATTCTTTTTTCAAGAAAAAAAGCTACATCAACAACATTTTCATATAAAAGATTTTTAAAATTTTGGCAGTCGCTAATTTTCAAATTAACTTCAACATTAGGATATCTCTCATGATATTTTTTGTATAGCTCTGGCAATCGGGTAACACATAATGATTCAAAAGTTCCTATATTTAGAACACCACTTGGGATATCTGAAGTTGAAACTATGTTTTTGGCTTCAGTACAAAGGTTTAATATTTGTTTTGCATATGGTAAAAATTTTTCTCCTGCACTTGTGAGACATATACTTCGTCCTAATCTTTCAAATAGTCTAGTTCCTAATTCATCCTCCAATAGCTGAATTTGTGTAGTTACAGACGATTGAGCATAACCAAGTGCGTCAGCTGCTTGTGTAAAACTATTGAGTTTGGATATTACAACAAATGTTTTAATTTGACGTATTTCCATTCTTATAATCCCCTTTTATTATCATTTTATTTGAACATTATAATCTAATATATCAATTTTACTAATGACTAAGTATATGATAGCATAACATTATAATTTTTTCCATTCATAATTAAGAAAACTATTAGTAGAAGGGATGATATATATGTCTAATCAATTACTTTTACAGATGCAATCTGAATTACAAAATATAAAATTTTTAAAACTGATTAGTAAAACTAAAGAAGACAATAATCAGAATTCTAAATTCTTTACTGTAATAAGAAGAGCTACACTATCTGATTTAGATAAAATATGGGACATCTTACATTGTGAAGGACAAAATTGGAGTAAGAGCCATATACTAAATAACATTAATGATCTTTATTTATTGCTATTTGAATATAAACTTATTGCTGTGTCACATTGCTACATAATGAACAATGCTTTAAATATAAAAAACACAGTTGTTCACCCTATGTATCCAGAAAAATCCATAGCTAATTCATTAAATAATTTACTATTAGGAGTGGTAAACCGTCAATCAATTTAATTAGTTTGGAAATATATTATTGCTTTATACAAAATTAACAATTATAATTTACTTATAAATTTAATGAGGTGAAGCAAATGCATAATATAATGAAACGGTTTCCAAATGGGAAGCACAAGGTTTTAACTCTTAGCTACGATGACGGCAAAACAGCTGATAGAAGACTTATTAATATATTTAACAAGAATGGTATAAAGGGAACTTTCCATATAAACTCAGGATTGTTTGGTAATAGTATAAATGATACGACCCGCCTTAATAAAGAAGAACTAAAGGAACTCTATAAAGG
>CAYYEC010000008.1:7414-21187 GCA_964470745.1 uncultured Eubacteriales bacterium
CTATAAAGGTCACGAAGTTTCCGCACACACCTTAACTCATCCTACAATAGCTCTTTGTCCTAAAGAACAAATTGTTCAGCAAATTATTGAAGATAGAAAAAATTTAGAAGAAATAGTTGGATATACAGTAAGAGGATTGTCTTACCCAAATGGATCTTATAATAAAGAAATTAAGGATATGCTTCCACATTTAGGTATTGAGTACGCTAGAATAGTTGGCAGTAGTAAGAACTTTTCTCTACCAGACGATTTTTGGGAATGGGAATCAACCTGTCACCATAATCATGATCTAATGAAATTGGCAGAAGAATTTATTTCATTACATAAAACTCAACATCTCTATATGATGTATGTATGGGGGCATAGCTATGAATTTGATAATGATAATAATTGGGATCTGATAGAAGGCTTCTGTGAGTATGTAAGTAATAAAGAAGATATCTGGTATGCAACAAATATTGAAATTGTTGATTATCTAAAAGCATTTGATAATTTAAAATTTTCAGCTTCAGGTAATTTGGTTTATAATCCTAATGCTTGTTCTGTTTGGATTAGTGTTGATGGTAAAATAATAGAGGTAAAAGGTGGCGTTCAGACACAATTGTCTTGAACAAATTACACCTTCATACTTTCTTTGTGTAAAGGTGCAATCAGTTTATTATTTTTATTTTCCTATAAAATATAGTATAATATTAAATAATTACCATACATATTTTTTAGAAAAAAGGAGATTGAACCTATGAATGATGTTATTGATTACAGAATCTTTGGCGATGATATGCAAATGGTTGAAATTGAACTTGACCCCGGTGAAGGGGTTAGGGCTGAAGCTGGCGCTATGATGTATATGGAAAAAAGCATAGAAATGCAGACATCTACTGGTGGCGGAGTATTTAGTGGCTTTAAAAGAATGATAACTGGAGAAAGTTTTTTTATAACAACATTTTTGAATCACGGTCAAAGCAAAAGCAGGGTTGCATTTTCTGCACCATACCCTGGTAAAATTATACCTGTTGATTTAGGAAGATTTGGACGGTTTTTATGTCAAAAAGATGCATTTTTATGTGCGGCCAGAGGAGTAGAAATCGAAGTAGCTTTCACAAAAAAAATAGGAGCCGGGTTCTTTGGTGGAGAGGGATTTATACTGCAAAGGCTCGAAGGCGATGGAATGGCATTTATCCATGCTGGTGGAACTATAGTAGAAAAAGATCTTGGCATTGGAGAAACCCTTAGAGTGGACACTGGCTGTTTGGTAGCATTTTCTGAGTCCGTTGATTATGATATTCAGTTTGTTGGAGGATTTAAAAACGCTCTTTTTGGAGGAGAAGGCTTGTTCCTTGCAAGAATAACAGGTCCGGGAAAAGTATATTTACAAACGCTTCCATTCTCCAGATTGGCAGATAGAATGTTCTCTGCAGCAAGATTTCATAATAAGGGGGAAGTAAGAAGAGGCAGTGGAATAGGAACTGACATTTTAGGTGGATTGTTTGGTGGGGATTAAAAAACAACTGGGACAAGGGGACACTGTACTTGGTTCCCTTGTCCCCAGTTCAAAATTTAATACCCGTAGGTATCTATTCCAGCACCGCGGTGAGTGCCTGATACAACTGCGCCAAGCTCATTTTTAAAGAACATTACCCAGCCATCACCGTTTTCATCACCAACTGTCATAACATATTCGGACCGACCGTCCAGATCAAGGTCAAGTGCTTTTTGCTGACCAATATACTTGGACATCATCTGGGCCTTAAAAGGTGTAACACCCCAAGTACCCCCGGCTAACGGGTTATGCAGCCGGCTGATAGTCACACCGTTTCCTTTAAATATATCCATACTTTGTGGACTTACCATTTCGTCATAACCGTCATTGTTCCAATCCCTTATGCCTCTCATTGAATGCAATCCGCTTGTCACTAATTCCTGACCCGTAGCTATACTATATATTATGCCATTAAAACCTATTAACTCATTTCCGGAGTTAGATGTTAAATTGCCTAACATTGCCCATTGCCAATGACCGCCATGTCTTTCCCATTTAATAAGTCCATTTCCGTCTACAACGAACATACCTTCATCACCAAAAGTAAGAAGGAACCTGTAATTTGCCGCATTAGTACCGCCGTCGACCAACATCTGGCTGTCATCCTGGTGATCGCCTACCCATACACCATTACCGGACGTATAGGTATAACTGGATCTGGTTCCATAGATTACTGTATTAGCATCCTGTGTCATATGCCATCTTTCAGTACCATTCGGATTGAGGCACCATTCCCCGGTAATTATTTCATGTTTTCCATCATTATCAATATCTGCTATTAATGGGTTATGACCTGTAAATGTATTTCCGTTGCCTGCCTTATAAGAGCCGTCGGGCCATTTATTAATAGAACCCGCTGCACCGTCCCGGAAATCCTGCATCCAGTATAGCGTCATATTTCCTCCGTTCCAATTGTACGCATAGATGTGATAATAATTGTCTTTTATAATAAGGTCGTCAGCATAGCTGTCGCCGGTAAGATTAGCAACCTGGACAAAGGTAGTGAGAGTGTTCTCCGGCAGCACAAACTGCTTCTCTATTGTGCCGTTGGCTGCATTAAATACTCTGAAGTAGGATGTTGTTGTTCCATAGAAACTGCAAAGTATTTCCTTTTGTCCATCCTGATCTATGTCGTAAATAATCATTCCGCCTTCACCTGCAGCTGAAGCCGTACCGTCAGCCGGATTGCCATATGTCCAAAGTACCGTTCCATCCATCTTCTGCACGCATACTGAAGCATAAGCCGCATCTCTGGTTGTATACTGATTAGACCTGCCTGAAATAACCTCAACCTCACCATCATTATTGACATCCTCAAACTTTACATATCCATTACCATAGGTTGTGTCAAGTTTGACAAGTTTCCAGGGGGCTTCACTGATTAATGGTTCAATTACTATAGAATTGATCCTTGGCCAATCAGGATTTGGTTTAAATACAATATTCATCTGTCCGTCATATACCTTTACCGCACTTTTGACAGTTTTCACCTTCTTACTTACAGTTGTAGAAATTTTCCCCATACTGTTTCCTTCTACAACAACATCTTCTCCTATTAGTCTCGTTTGCTCCCCTACATTAACTGTAACCTTCCAATCCTTAATGGTTGAAGGCAGATCCTGTTTGAATTCGGTACTTCCTGAAGTAATTTGGTAGTATACGTGATCTCTTGTAAGGTTATCTCCGATTGCATTGTCTTTTGTTTGAGCATAGCTGGTGCTTGTCCACCCATAGCCTGTTGTACCATTATATGCATCTGTATTTGTCACACGTGTATATCCTGTTTCAACAGGACTCGTTGATGTTCCCATATCATATTTGTAAGTATATGGCGCTTTATTGGGTTCAATAACAATAGCATTGACACGGGCCCAATCCGAACCGTTTTGCCCTCTGAATCTAAGATCCAGAACTCCGTCAGTACAGGTTACATTTTCAGTAACTACAGTATATGTGCCGGCACCTACATAAACCGTACGAAGAAGGTTTCCTTCCGCATAAATTTCCATGTTCTGTTGTGTTCCACTGGCATCACCGATTGTAATCGTAACTGTCCAATAAGGGTATTGGGATACCAAATCCTGCTTGAAAGTCCAATCAGAAGCCATTACAAAATCCGTTTTCAGATCGTCTGATGTACTTCTATTCCTTTCACCCACTGTACCTACGATTCCATAGCCATCCAGCTCCGAATATGTATCACTCGCACTAACTCCTATATATCCAGCTTCTACCGGACTTGAGGCTGTACCGAAATCGTACTGCCAAGGTGCATAATCTGAAGGTTCAACTACAATAGCATTGACATATATGTTTTGTCCAAACTGAATATTGATAATCCCATCGTTACAAGCAGTATAAACTACAATAGTATTGAACTGACCCGCACTCATGTCGGACGTCTTGGCTGCCCTAAACCCTTCTACATAGATATCATCAGCCGATGTGGCTGCAGAATTATCACCTGCCGTTATAGTTATCTTAAAAAACTCTTTTTTGGTTACTACATTTTGTTTAAACTCAAAACTCCCTGAAGTACTCTTTACATAGTCTTCTTTTAATGCATCCGGAGCACCTCTGTCTACATCGGTAAGATTCGTTGTATCAGTCCACCCATAGCCCAGCAATGAACTATAGCCGATATCCTTATTAGCTTTTAAATACCCAGCTGCAATATCACCGTTTCCCATGTCAAACTGGCGGATGTCATCACCGGGAGCAATAATTTCTACTACTATAGAATTCAACCTGACCGTTGTGTTTGATCCTGTCGGCGTAACATCAATGTTTATAGGTATACCCGTGTAAGCAAGGTCAATTGAATAGGTTCTAAATTCCCCGGCCGGAATTGTTTCATTTTTGACTAAATACGCATAATCCCCATTATATTCTGCTGCAAGGTTAAAGCTGCCCTGAGCCTGTGTAGCATCCCCAATTGTTACTGTAACTCTTTTCTTTCCACTCACACCATTAACCCTGAACCTAAGTGGATTTCCGTCCTGACGCATAATGAAATCGCGTTTGTAACTGTCTGAAGTAGGTGTTCCTCTGTCTACGCCAGTTAGTTGGGATGAAGTCGCATTTATAAAACCGTAAGATGATCCCCCACCGTAGATATACATTGAAGTGTTAACTATCTTGGTATACCCCGATTGCACAGGACTTGAAGAAGTACCGAAATCGAACTTATACTGTGTACCAATAGTGTCGTTTGCGTAAGCAGGTTTAACACCTATACTCATCGTTCCCAGCACCGATACGAATACAAAGATACACACAAGCATCATCCTGCCAAATCTTTTTAACATATTATCCTCTCCAATCTCAATATATTATTTTGTAGTTCTTTACAATAGCCTTGATTTTCATATAATTTCAAAACTATTGATTCTATCTTAAAGCAGCGACTCCTAGAGCTCATCAGAGGCTGCTTCAAAGATCTTTATTTAATATATTCAATCGTTATATTTATATAACGTTATATTCATATAGTTATTTCAAACTATATATTACGCACTAAGTTTATTACATACCATTATTTGGGTTAAGCGTTATATAGTTTTAAGAAAATGATTTCGCACTTATATAAGTGCGAAACATATAACATAGAATTTAGCCCTTCAAGCCTGTAGTGGAAATCCCTTCTACGAAATATCTCTGTGCCAGGAAAAAAATCAGTGTAGGCGGTATAATGGCAAGAAACGACATTGCAAGTATTTGATTCCAGTTAATAACTCCTCCAGTTGTATCAATACCTATACGCAACGCTAGAGAAAGGGTATATTTGCTAACACTATTAATAAATATCAAACTATTGAAAAAATCACTCCAGGTCCAGATAAACTGAAATATTGCTGCTGAAAATAATGCAGGTTTTAAAAGAGGCAGCAAAATCCTTATCAGTATGGTAAAAGGATTACACCCATCAATAACAGCAGATTCATCCAACTCCTTCGGTATACCTCTGAAAAACTGTACCATCAAAAATATAAAAAATGGATAACTGGCTAAAATAGCCGGAACAACAAACGGTTTATAGCTGTTTAACCATCCAAACATATTGAAAAGAATATATCTTGGAATGATGATTACTGTACTTGGAAGCATCAATGTAGACAACATAATGCTAAAAAGTATTTTTTTGAAGGGAAAATCAAATCTTGCAAAACCATAGGCAACAGATGCACTTGAAACTACTGTAAAAAATACAGTTGGCACAACCAATACAAATGTATTTAGAAAAAATGTTGCATAACTATATTTGCCCATTCCTTCCCATCCTTTAATATACGGTTCCAGGGAAAAATGCTGAGGTAAAAGGCTTGTATATCCAAATAACTCCATATTACTTTTAAATGAACCCATTAGGAGCCATAGTAAGGGATAAACCATCATAATAGAGATAACACAAAGCAGCAGGTATGCAAATATATTAGATATTATATGTTTTTCTTTTCCGGTAAATCCACTTTTAGTGGAAATAGAAGTTTTAACGTTCATTTATCCCTTACCTCCATCTTCATAGTAAACCCATTTATCCGACAATTTGAACATAATAAAGGTAATAATCATGATTATTACAAACAGCAGCCATGACATGGCAGAAGCATACCCCATCTTCAGCAGACCGAACCCATCATCATAGATTTTTAAACCAAATAAATAAGTTGCATACAAAGGTCCTCCCCCCGTTATTACAAATGCCCCTGTAAAATCCTGCAGTGCACCGATCAACTGCATTACAAGATTAAAGAATATGATAGGCGTAAGCAGTGGAAGTGTTATATGAAAAAACATCCTGACTTTTCCTGCTCCATCGACAGTACAAGCTTCGTATAATTCTTTTGGAATCTGTTTTAATCCTGCGAGGAATACTATCATAGGTGAGCCGAACTGCCATACTAAAAGTATGCTTATGGTAAAAAGTGCAGTATTCGTATCGTTAAGCCAATCTACTGCCGGTATGTTCACCGCTTTTAAAATAGAATTAATCGTGCCATCGTGCATAAATAAAATCCTCCATACAATTGCGATTGCAACACTTCCGCCAAGTATTGAAGGTAAATAATATACTGTCCTGAAAAAATTAATGAATTTCAATTTCATATTCAGAATCATGGCAATAAACAAAGCGAAAACAAGTTTTGCAGGCACACCCAAAAAGCTGTATATTAAGGTAACCTTCAGCGACTGAAAGACTTTATCATCTATCGTAAACATACGGATATAGTTTTCAAATCCTATAAATGTAGGTGTTTTAGTTGGGTTATAATCCATAAAGGAATAAATAAATGATGCTACCAGAGGATAAAGCTGCAGACTTAAAAAACCTATAATCCATGGCAATATAAATAGATATCCCCAGTAATCTTTATTTAATTTTAATTTCTTTATGAAAGAAGTATTCATAATAATATCCCATATCCTTCCAAATATTTATCTTATACTATATGTTTTACAATAAATCCTTTACATTTTTAATCAAATATTGCAAAATCATATACCTAGTACTTTTTAACACGTCATATTAATGATTTTTCAAGTGTTAAAAATGTACTTCATATATTTGTGACCTGTATGCTATAGAAAAACTACTTTTCAGGTCACCTTTGTTTATATGCTGCATATTTCATCCTTGTAATGTATTTAATACAACATATATAATATAAATTTATTTATCCGTTTTGAAAAGTGCCATTTAAAAGAATTTTAAAGCACTCTTCAAAACGGATAAATAATATCTGCTATTTCTTTTCTGCGGCAGCTTTCAGTTCTTTCAATTTAGCGGCACACTGTTTTATAATCGTATCCGCACCTTTTTCAGGTGTTGTTTTGCCCATTGATAATGCAGTAATAACATCTTTACTAATCTGCCATATTTCTGCATTCTCAGAAACTGCATTTGGTCTTTTTCCAGGATTCTTATTAGCAATTTCTAATGCTTGAGCTATTAATGGATCTATCTTATTGTTATCCGCCAGGGTATTTCTTGCAATATCAGAAGCCGGAACACCTCTCTCCTGTGTAAGTATGAGAGCCGCTTCCTGGTCATTTAGTATCCAATTCAGGAATTTTGCAGATTCGTCTAATTCTTGTGATTTTGCGTTGATCGAAAATGTAACGCCACTGCGGACAGGATTTGCTGAATCCTTAGCATCCGACAGCATAGGAATTTGAGTTACTCCCCAATGTACATCGGGATTCAATGCTTTAGTATTAATTACTGTTCCTGTAAAACTGATACTCAATCCAACTTTGCCTTTTACAACGTTAGGATCATTTTGCATTGTAGCTGTTGCTACCGATATCGGTGCCAATGCACCTGTTGTAAAGAGATCCTGAAGGTATTTCAATGCGTCAACCAAAACAGGTTTGTCAAAAGCCATGGTATAATCGTCATGTATAAAAATATCTCCTGTTTTCTGTGAAATGTAAGGGATTAAAATAAGCCTGTTTATTGTGTCCAGATCCGGAGCAGGAAGGAGGTAATACTCTTGGTCTTCTGCATGAACTTTCTTACCCACCTCAAGCACTTTATCCCAGTTCCATACAGTATCTTCAGCTATTCCGAACTTGCCAAATAAATCTTTATTGTACATCATTACCGATGCTTGAACACCTGTAGGTAAAGCCTGAAGTTTTTCATTATATGTACATTCCTCAAGCAGTGATTCGTTGAATTGTTTTAAATCAATAATATTTTCGTATTTATTTAAATCGGCATAATTTTCTGTACTAATATCCGGATACCAGGCTGCAACGTTTTGAAACAAGTCCGGTGCAACATCTCCGGCAAACTGTGTCAAAAGTTTCTTCTCATAACCATTAAATCCCATGTACTCTGCATCAATTTTTACATTCGGATATTTCTTTGTATAAGCATCGATTGCTGCAAGTGTAGCTTGGTGACGAGTATCTCCACCCCACCACGCAAATCTAAGCTTTACTTCCCTTGCTTTTTCCTGAGTACCTTGTTCTGCTTTTTCTGTAGCAGTTGAAGTTGAAGACGATGATGAAGATGGAGCCTTACTGCTTGTACTACAACCTATAAACAAAGTCATTAAAAGTGAAAGGATACATGTGACGGATATTGATCTAAAAATTTTATTCATTGAGTTTTCCTCCTATTTGTTTTTTAAGGCGCCTTTTAAACAAATTATACCACAGGGAACTAAGCAGCGTAATGTATCAGAATTTATATTTGGTATCTTTATTTTGTAACATAAAAAAAATAGGTATCTTTATTTTTTGTATGTTATTTACTGCAGTTTGAAAAAGCTTAAGCTTGAATGTATAAATTCTATATCATATTATTGCTTGTAACTTCATGTAATTTGGTATCATTTTTTTATTTTTGTATCTTTTTTTCATTCTTCAAGCTATAAAAGAGGTCACTTGTATTCTTAACATCATTACTTTATAATGAAGCTAAAGATATATTTAGATATGGATTAACCTATAAATAAAATTTAAAATATAAGTCCGATTTCCGGACTTTATCTATTTAACATATATATTAAATGCTATTCAATATTATTAAGGAGAGTGAATTTATGCCTATTTTTGATCTGGCCTTGGAAGAACTTAAAAATTATAATGGGGTCACTCCATGTCCACAGGATTTTGATAAATACTGGGAAAAAGCTCTGGAAGAGATGAAATCAACAGATTCGAAAATTGAATTGATTCCTGCCAAATTTCAAACTCATTTTGCTGAATGTTATGATCTATACTTTACCGGAGTAAAGGACGCGAGAATTCATGCAAAATATTTAAGACCTAAAAATATAGAAAAACCACATCCTGCTATTTTGCAATTTCATGGATATCAAGGGAGCTCCGGAGATTGGAGTGATAAATTAAATTATGTTGCACTTGGCTTTTCAGTGGCTTTTCTGGATTGCCGCGGACAAGGAGGACTTTCCGAAGATAGCGGAGGAGTAAAGGGTAATACTGTTAATGGACATATTATAAGAGGTCTTGATGATTCTCCGGAAAATCTGTTATTCCGTCACATATTTTTAGATACTGCGCAGCTGGCCTCAATTATAATGAATATGCCGGAAGTGGATGAGAGTAAAGTAGCTGTAATGGGGGGATCCCAGGGTGGCGGACTGGCTTTAGCATGTGCAAGTTTGGAACCGGGAATTAAAAAGGTAGTAGCTCATTTCCCATTCCTGTCGGATTATAAAAGAATCTGGGATATGGATCTTGCAAAAGATGCATATGAAGAATTAAAAATCTATTTTAGAAAGTTTGATCCAAGGCATGAAAGAGAAGAAGAAATATTTACAAAGCTGGGGTATATTGATATACAAAACTTAGTCAGTAGAATTAAAGGGGAAGTACTTTTTGTAACCGGTCTAATGGATACATGGTGTCCTCCTTCATCACAATTTGCATCATACAATAAAATTCAATCAAAAAAACAGATGCTTATTTACCCTGATTATGCACATGAAGCATATTACCCTGGATTTTTGGATAAAGTATTTGAATTTATTTCAGATATTAAATAAGATGGGAAGCAGTCTTCCCGCTTCGGAATCATGGGGTACGGTTCTGCCGCTTTCCCTACGGTCCTTCGTTTCACTTCGGAAGCATCAGAATCCGTCCCCAAGATTCCTCCGCTAATTTCTTCACTCATTCAGGCATTAATTTGATTAGTATGGCACCTAAGCAGTGAAGGAATCAAGGGGACGGTTCGAGCGTTTCCGAAGCGTAAGCGGAGGACCGAAGGGAAAACGATGGAACTGTCCCCTTGATTCCGAAACGGGAATTTGGCACTTATTTCACAATTTTTGCAGAATATGAATTGAATAATTAAAGGAGGAAATAAAACATGAGTGTTTTAAAATATAATGAAGAAAAGATAATTGAAACAATTGATAAAGTCGTTAGAAGAACCATGAATATGGATTTTACGTGGTGTTGGCCATGTGGAGTTGCATTCTATGGTATATGTAGGGCTTGGGAAGTTACAAAAAATGGAGAGTATATTGATTTTCTCGTAAAATGGGTAGATGAGTACCTGGAAATTGGTTTACCACCGCTTATGGTGAATGCTGTGTCTATGGGACATACAATGATTACCCTGTATGAAGCTACCGGGGATGAAAAGTATATGGATATTGCCATGAAAAAAGCAGAGTACTTGAGAAAAGATGCTGCACGTTTTGGGGAAGGTGTATTTCAACATACAGTTTCTTCTAAAAATGATTTTCCTGAACAAGCATGGGCGGATACTTTGTTTATGGCAGCTTATTTTCTGCTGAGGATGGGAATTAAATTTGATAATAAGGAATACGTTGAAGATGCTTTAAATCAATATTACTGGCATGAAGAATTTTTGCAGGATGAAAGAACAAACCTATATTATCATGGATGGGACAATGTAAATAAAAATCATATGTCTAGTATTTACTGGGCAAGAGCAAATGCGTGGGCTGCATATACCATGTCGGAGGCACTAAAGCTTATAAACTATTTATATCCAATGTTTATGGTAATTGAAGGCTCTCTCAGGGATCAATTAAGTGCTTTAGTCAGATTGCAGTCAGAAGATGGAATGTGGCATACCATTCTTGATGACAATACATCATATCTTGAGACTTCAGCATCATCCGGAATTGCAGCAGGTTTGGTAAATTTCGGACATCCCCTTCATAAAAAATATGTTCAAAAAGCCCTAGACTGTATTATATCCAATATAGCTGAAGACGGTACTGTAAAAAATGTTTCAGCAGGTACAGCAGTTATGATAGATGTTGAAGGTTATAAAAAAGTACCAAAAAAACGGATTCAGGGGTGGGGGCAAGGGTTGACTCTTGCATTCTTAACATCGATACTTAAAAATAAGGACTAGTGGTCTGTAACGTATGCTTTTTAGGGTGTGCAGACCACAGACAGAGGAAGTGGATTTGTAACACTTAAAATAGGATTATAAAAATGAAGTGTTACAAACCACTAGTACATATTTTTATGCAGGTATTTATAGTAAAACGGGACTCCTAAAAACTCTTTTAAAATGCTTTTGGTAGGAAATACGTTTGTAAATTTACAGTGGATCGTCTTTAATTGTCTCTTTTCAACATTCTGTATCTATTGTATAATAAAATTATGTTTATTAAATATATAATGCGAAAAACCATTTACATTTTCATTAAAATTTCGCGCTATATTTCCGTTGAAACTCATAGAACACGAAAATAGCCTTATTTAACCATATATTTTACTTTTTGTGTTCTATATAGTCTATTGGGAGGAAATCGAAAATGTATAAACTGCTTGCTGTTGATGATGAATATGAGTCCAGAAACACGCTTTGCAATTGTTTTCCCTGGAACCAGGTCGGTTTTGAGGTGGTCGCACAGGTGGATAACGGACAATCTGCACTGGATTTTATTTTAAGTCATGAAGTAGACATTATACTATGCGATATTAAAATGCCTGTAATGTCCGGTATTGAACTTGCAAAGGAAGTACACAACCGCAAACTGAAACCGATCATTGTATTCTTAAGCGGTTACAGAAATTTTGAATATGCTCAAAAAGCATTGGCATTCGGTGTCCGTTATTATGTCATTAAACCTGCCAGATATGAAGAACTCATGGATATGTTCAGTGAATTAAAGAATGAATTGGACAACCGTATGGCTTCCGATGAGTTAAATTCAGTAAAAACCAGTGACAACAGAAATAAGGAAGAACTCAATTCTCAAGACAGGATAATAATTAATATTAAAAAGTATATTGATGAAAACTACCGTACAGCTACCCTTGAGAATGCTGCAAATGAAGTTCATTTGAATGCCTGTTACTTAAGCCAGATTTTCAAGCAGAAAAGTGGCTGCAACTTTTCTGATTATCTGATTGAAGTAAAAATGAAAAAAGCAGCAGAGCTGCTTAAGGACATTTATCTAAAAACCTACGATGTCAGTGAGTTGGTTGGTTATACCAATGCAAAGAATTTCTCAAGAACATTTAAAAACTATTTTGGTGTCAGTCCAAGAGAATACCGTAATGGACAAATGACCTTGAATGAGTTGGGGTGATAAAAAATGAGAAGGAAGTTTTTTTTAAAAAATCTGGGTTTGTTTTTGACACCACTCCTGATTCCTCTATTGATTCTAGGTACATTCTCTATTCTGCTGACTCAAAGTTTTATAAAAGATAACGTAGAAAAAAACAATATGAATATCCTGGTTCAGTCAAAAGAAAATATAGAAATGATTTTAAAGGAAATTGACTCCTTAAGCCTTACTTTTGGAAGCGACCAGGTTATCACAAAAAGGCTGAAGGAGGTATTGTCTGCCAGCACTTATTCCTACGAAACTATTGAATCTCTTGATTTTATAAAAAACTATATAGATATACCTGCATATTCAAAGCTATATATTCATTCTATTTACGTCTACTACAAAAACGATACTGGTGCATTTATCAATACAAAATATACTCTTGATAATTTGAATGATTTTGCTGATAAATCATGGTACAGCAGCTATTTAAACATGAGTGGCTCAAAAGAACTTTGGTCTGAACCAAGAGAAATCAAGGTATATGATTTCGATAAAATACCGACTCCAGTGGTATCAATATATAAAAATCTTTATTCACCCGGCTCCCGTATCAGTACAGGTGTTGTCGTTTTGAATATACATACCTCTTATGTAGAAAATTTGCTGAGAAAACAGTCTACTTTGGAAAATCAGAGTATTTTCGTGGTAAATGATTCAAATGAAATTATCTTTAAAAATTATAGATATCCTTATCTGGACAAAATTAGATTTAATGAATTAATAAACAATCCCAAACAGTTTTTCACCATATCCATTGAAAATGCCGCGTATACCATATCTGTAATACATTCCGACCGATATGGTTGGAAATACATATCCATCGTACCAGAAAAATCATTATATAAGCTGCCGCATTCATTAAGCTATATGACTTTTTACTTACTTCTACTTTCAATACTGCTTGGCCTGATTCTTTCATATTATATCACCCGAAAAAACTACCATCAGATCCAAAGAATTATTTCTGTTTTAGAGTCGGCGGAAAAAGGAACAACTCTCCCTGCAATGCCTTCAAGGATAAAGGATGAATACGGCTTCATAATTCAAAATATTCTTAAAACCTTTATTGAACAAAGTTATCTAAAGGTTCAGCTTTCCGAAAAAAAATATAAAATGCAGGCAATGGAGTTAATTGCCTTGCAGTCTCAAATC
>CAYYEC010000009.1:0-20569 GCA_964470745.1 uncultured Eubacteriales bacterium
AAGAATACTTAGAAAAAGAACTAAATTCGGTAGCTGAAGTAGAAGAAATTATTGTACAAGATATAAATCTTGATGTGCTAAATTCATTTAATATAGTTTCATCTGAAGCCCAGCCTGTAAAATCTAAATCTGAGGATTCAGATATACATATTGTGGAAGCTAATCAAGATAAAAATACTGATACCAAAGTATCTTCAGCTGTAAAAACTAAGACTGGTAAGACTGTAAGAGTGGATATAGACAGATTAGATGTGTTAATGAACTTGGTAAGTGAATTAATCATTATAAAAACCAGGTTAGAAGGAATTGAGGGGGGAGACCAAACTCAAAGCTATAATGAGGCGGTTGAATATTTAGAAAGAATTACAACTAGCCTACATGATGCAGTTATGAAAGTTAGAATGGTTCCGGTTGAAATGGTATTTAATAGATTCCCTAGGATGATAAGAGATATTTCAAGGGAATTAGGTAAAGAAATAATTTTAAACATGTCTGGTGAGGAAACTGAATTAGATAGAACTGTTATTGATGAAATTGGAGATCCTTTAATTCACATTTTGAGAAACTCTGCTGATCATGGTATTGAATCTGTACAAAAAAGAAGAGAAGCTGGCAAAGTTGATTCAGGACATATATACCTAAGGGCATATCAGGATGGAAATAATGTTGTAATAGAAGTAGAAGATGATGGAAAAGGTATTGATGTTAATAAAGTCAGAAATAAAATAATTGAAAGGGGCTTAGTGAGTAAAGAAATAGCCAATAATTTATCAAAAAAAGATATAATAGACTTCTTATTTAAACCAAGCTTTAGTACTGCTGATAAGATTACGGATCTTTCAGGGAGAGGTGTAGGCCTTGATGTTGTGAAAACCAAAATAGAAGCTTTAGGTGGCGTTGTAGAAATTGAAAGTGAAAGTGGTAAGGGAAGCAAAACTATTATAAGATTACCGCTTACTTTAGCAATTATACAAGCACTATTAGTGCTGATAGGTGAAGAAAAATATGCTATTCCTTTAAATTCAATTAAAGAGATAATTAATATTTCTCCTGATGAAGTAAAGCTTGTACAAAAGCAAGAGGTAATCTTATTAAGAAATATGGTTTTACCTATTGTAAGACTTAACAATATATTAGAGGTTCCTGAAATTGAAGGTCAAAAGAAGCAATTGACTGTTGTAGTAGTAAAAAAAGGTGAGAAATTGTCAGGATTTTTAGTTGACAGTTTAATTGGTCAACAAGAAATAGTTATTAAGTCATTAGGAAAGCTATTGTCTGGAATAAAATGCATTGCTGGTGCAACTATTTTAGGTGACGGGAATGTGGCTCTAATTATAGATGTTAATTCAATTGCTTAGTGCTAATCTGAAGGGAGAGTAAAAATATGGAAGAAGAAAAGGTTGTAGTAGTAAATGATGATAGTGAAGAATTAAAACAATATGTTGTTTTCAAGCTTGATGAAGAATACGGTCTGGATATTACGATGGTTACAACTATTGAAAGACTTATGAATATTGCTAGGGTTCCAAAAACGCCAAAATATATTAAAGGTGTTATTAATTTAAGAGGTGAAATAATACCAGTAATAGATATAAGACTTAAGTTTAACTTAGGTGAAAGTATAGAGACAGAAGACTCAAGAATTATTATCATTAAGATTGAAGATAACTCTGTTGGAATTATTGTTGATGCTGTTGCTGAAGTAATTCAGTTTAGAGAAGAAGATATTGAAAATATAACTAATTTTAGTAATGACCTATCTATGGATTACATTTTTGGAGTAGGAAAAGTTGATAATAGAATTATAACATTACTTAATTTAGAAAAACTTATAAATATTGAATAAATCTTCAAGTAATAAACAGTGAACGACAGTTTAAAAAATATAATGCTATATGTTTAAAAAATTTTAAGGAGTATTATTATGGCAATAGATATCAATCAATTAAATAATCTTCAGTTAGATGTACTAAGAGAAATAGGTAATATTGGTGCTGGTAACGCAGCTACAGCACTTGCTAAGATGATTAATAAAAAAGTTGATATGGATGTTCCAAAAGTTAAAATACTTGAATTTAAAGAAATAAATACAGTGTTGGATGGAGAAGAAACTTTAGTAGTTGGAATTTTACTTTCAGTTACTGGAGATTTATCTGGAAGTATTATGTTTTTGTTACAACAAAATGCAGCACATATTTTAGTAAATATGTTACTTGGTAGAGAAAGTGGACAAGTTTTGGATATTAGCCAATTTGATGAAATGGAGTTATCCGCATTGAAAGAAATAGGTAATATATTGGCTGGATCATATCTTTCGGCCTTGTCTACACTAACCAATTTAAGCATAATGCCAAGTGTTCCTGATTTGGCGATTGATATGGCAGGGGCTATTTTAAGCGTACCAGCAATACAATTCGGAAAAACTGGAGATTCAGTTTTATATATAGAAACACAATTTCAAGAAGACGATAAATTAGTTGTTGGAGACTTTTTTCTAGTACCAGATGTGGAGTCTTACGATATATTATTAAGAGCATTAGGAGTTATTGAGTGATGGAAAATATAGTAAAAGTTGGAATGGCAGATTTGAATTCGATTCGTAATCCTGGCATTTTAACAACTCTAGGTCTTGGTTCTTGTGTTGGTATCGCTTTATATGATCCGTATACAAAAGTTATAGGTCTCGCACATATTATGCTGCCATCCAGTTTACAAGCGAAAAATAATTTAAATGTAGCTAAATTTGCTGATACAGGTATTGAAAAGCTTGTTGAGGATATGATTAAATTAGGTGCATCAAGAAATAGATTAGTTGCTAAACTTGCAGGAGGGGCTCAAATGTTTGCTTTTTCCAGTTCTTCGGATATTATTAGAATAGGTAAGAGGAATGCAGAGGCCTCTGTGCAAAAGTTAAACGAGCTAAAAATTCCAATAATATCTCAAGATACAGGAGGTAATTATGGAAGAACGATTGAGTTGTTTTCAAGTGATGGAAAGTTAGTAATTAAAACTATAGGCCATGGGATTAAGCAAATTTAATAAAAAGTATAGGACAGATTTCTGTATTATAATGTAGTAACGTTATTTTACTTAGGAGGTTTTTATGCATTATGTTTACAGATTGCCATTTTTTTTAGGAGCTATTTCTTCTATTACTGTGGGACTTATTGGATATGAACAAAAAATAAACAACCAGAAAATATATACTAGAATGGCAATTAGTATGGTAATATTTTTTATTTTAGGGAATCTACTAAGAAATGTTATATTAGAGATAAACGAAGATATTATAAAGAAGAAAACAGAATCAGATATGGATAATGACAAAAATATCATAGATAATGAAGGAAAAGGTGAAAACCTTGATTTAAGAATTGGGGATATGAAAGATGATTTTGGTGATGATTTTTCACCATATAGCGTAAGTGAAGTTATAAAGAGTAATATTAAAGAGTAAAAATCATTTTACTTTTTAATATTATCCTCTATTTCTATCTAGACTTTAGGGATCGTTAAAATATAACTTATCACTAATCTGTTTCTAAAATCGCTTAAATCATACGAATTTTAAAACAGAAGTGGAAGTAATATTTTAGCTGACCCTTAAATAAATAGCTTGACATTCTTTATAAGAAATATAGAATAGAAGGAGATATAATATTTTCCTCAAAAAGTTTGTTTTTTTAGCAAACTTTTTTATAATACTAATGAGATGGGGGATTTTAATGTCGTCTGATAATCAAAGGCAAACTGAATTATGGAAGAAATATAACGATACTAAAGATCCTGCAATTAGAGAAAAGTTGATTATAGAGTATTCCCAGCTTGTTAAATTTGTGGCTGGTAGATTAAGTATATATTTTGGGTCAAATGTAGAATACGATGATTTAGTTGGATATGGAGTTTTTGGTTTAATTGATGCAATAGAGAAATTTGATATAGGTAAAGGTGTTAAATTCGAAACTTATGCTTCTCTAAGAATAAGAGGTTCAGTTATAGATAGTATTCGTGAGTTGGATTGGGTTCCTAGATCTCTTAGAAAAAAAAGTAAGGATTTAGAAAAGGCTTATGGCGAAATCGAAAATGAGCTAGGCCATTCAGCTACAGATGAACAGGTGGCTGAGAAGATGGGAATAACTATAGATGAATTCAACAAATTATTAAATCAAGTTAATATGTCTTCTATGGTATCACTTGAAGATTTTTTAGAGCAGAATTATGAAGCTGGAATGAATCTAACGAATTCAAACTCTGATGATAGGCCTGAAAGAAGTTTAGAAATTAGTGAAATTAGGAATATGATAGCGGATACAATTGACAAGCTACCTGAAAAGGAAAAAATGGTGATTTCTTTATACTATTTTGAAGAATTGACTTTAAAAGAAATAAGTGCGATAATGAAAGTGTCTGAGTCCAGAATTTCTCAGCTGCACACGAAAGCTATTTTAAGGATGAGAGGAAAATTAGAAAGACATAAATCAGTAATATTAGAATAATTCTGGTAAAAAGTATAGTGTCTTTTGTTTTTATCCTAAGGGGGGAAACTTATTGATGTACAACAATGATTCTTCTAGAAATATTAATGATGGTTTTTTTGAAATTCAATTTCTCGAAGATGGAGTATATTTGACTATCCAGCCGCCTGTGGGAAGAGGTAGAAAGGTAGAGGTTTCAGAGGTTATTGAAAAGTTAAATAGTAAAAAAATAAAAGATTTTGATAATAATGCTGTGACATTTGCAGTACAAAGTGCAAATAGAAGTCCTTATAAAATTGCGGGGCCTCAAGTTGAAGAGAAAATTAATTCTACAGCCTCAGTTATGATTACTCCAGATAAGATGAAAGCATTTATTACTATTAGTCCTCCTGAGGGAGGAAGAATGCTGTCTATGCAGGAAATTATTGATTTGCTAGGTCAGCACGGAGTTGTATATGGAATTAACAAAACAACTCTGGATTCCCTTGTAAAATATCCGATTTATAATGAAATGTTAGTTATAGCAGAAGGATTAGCTCCTGAGAATGGTAAAAACGGAGAAATTAAATTTTATTTTGACATAAATAAAAATAGAAAACCTACAATTTTGGAAGATGGAAGTGTTGATTTTAGAGCTCTGGACTTAATAGAAAATGTAAAAAAAGGACAAACATTATGTGAACTTATTGATCCAATCAAAGGTAAACCTGGAAAAACTGTTTTAGGAACAGACATAATGGCTTTAGATGGTAGGTCTGCTGTTCTTCCTAAAGGTAGAAATGCTACAGTAGTTAATGAAAAATATTTGATTTCGGAACTGGATGGACAGGTAAATTATTTAGATGGAAAAATAAATGTTTTCTCAAATTATGAGGTGCAAGCAGATGTTGATAATTCAACAGGTAATATTAGCTTTGTGGGTAATGTAAGTGTAAGAGGGAATGTTCTTTCTGGATTTACAATTGAAGCAGGTGGAAATGTTGAAGTACTTGGAGTAGTTGAAGGAGCAACTATAATTGCAAAAGGTGATATTATCTTAAAAAGAGGAATGCATGGTTCTGGAAAAGGTGTACTTCAAAGTGACGGAGATGTTATTGCCAGATATATAGAAAATAGTAATGTAGAAGCTAAAAAGAATATTAAAGCTGAAGCTATTATGCATAGTAATGTAAAATGTGGAGAAAAACTTGAGCTTACAGGAAGAAAGGGCCTATTAGTTGGTGGTACTGCCAAGGTTGGAAAAGAAATTTCAGCTAAAGTAATTGGTTCTCATATGGCTACAGTAACTAGTTTAGAAGTTGGAGTTGATCCAAATTTAAGAGAACGATATAAATTTCTAAGAACTGAAATAATTTCAATACAAGATAGTATTAAGAAAGCTGATCAGGCTATAACTTTGTTAAGGAAGCTGGAATCTGTGGGTGCATTAAATGATGAAAAAAGAGAAGTCCTAGCAAAAAGTGTTCGATCAAAGTTATTCTACACTAATAGGATTAATGAATACAAAGAAGAATTTGCTGAAATAGATGCCAAATTGCAGCAAGATGTTCAAGGAATTGTTAAGGCGTATAATTTTATTTATCCTGGGACAAGAGTAGCTATCGGGACTTGTATGATGTATGTAAAAGAAAATCTCCAATACTGTACTTTATATAGAGATGGTGCAGATATTAGAGTAGGGGGAATTGATAAGTAAGGAGCCGTAAAATATTTACTTACTCTTTTTCGCCGTGTAATTAGCGATAGATACTTACGAAAGGCGAAATTTATAGAGTAAGTTAATATTTTACAAGCCCCAAGTGTTTGAAATGCTGAAAAGGATGTGATTGAGTGTGTCTATTAAGCCAGTTGATTTTCAAATTATGATTCCAAGGACAAATGAGATAGGAAAAATACAAAATGACGAACAGCAAAGAAACCAGGCATTAAATCAACAGCAGACGAATTCAACCCAAAATACAGCAGAAAATAATTTAAAGCAGGTTTATTCTCAAGAAAATGCACATAAGGCAACAATAAAAGAAAAACAAGAAAAGGAGAAAAAAGGTAAGAGGGAAGATAAGAAAAAAAAGAAGGGGAATTATTTAAAAGATAAAAAAATTGAAGAAAAAGTAAAAACTAGTACTATAGACATTAGGTTATAGGTTTTTTAGTCTCATTTTTCAAAAATTATTGGACTTTTTGTCGAAAATAGTGTAAAATTGAATTGGAGCTATAATGAGCTCTATTTCTTGTATTTGGGATATATTTAACTATATATGCTGCACGTTTAAATAAATAATTTTTATTTAGAGAAGAATAGATACAAAAGATAAAATGGGGTGTTTTAATTGACTGCCTTTTTTGGAACTACAATTTTTATAGGAATTATTTTAATTCTATTTGTTCTTGCGTGGATTGCTTTTGACAAAAAAAATTCTTTGGAATATAAAGAACAGTTTGAAGAGAAAAAAGAGGAATTAGTAAATGTAATTAATGATGCTGAGCAGATGCTTTTCGAACTAAATAAGTTTTCAGACTATATTGTTACACAAATGGATACAAAAAGTGAAGAAGTATTTAGTAAAATAAAGGGCATTGAAGAAAAAATTAATGACTTGAAATTTATTGATAACAATTTGCAAAATTTAACACAAGTAAGTAGAAATGAAATTGCGTTTAAGTCTTCAAATTTAGGGATTAAGGATGAGAACCATTCACCTGTTAAGAAGATAAAAAGTGATTTAATAGTAGAAAATTTAGATATAGATAGTGTTGAGGAAAAGTCTGTACAAAGTAATATTAATGTACCTAAAAATGACAAAGTAATTCCAATGAGATATAGACATAAAGAAGTAGTAACATTGGCTAAAAATGGGCTGAATGATACAGAGATAGCACGGAAATTAAATATGGGCAAGGGTGAGATTCAGTTAATATTAGGGGTTAGTAAATAAAATATAAACAAATATCCTTTTAATATAAAGCGCTATTAGCGCTTTTTACATTGTAGGAGGAAAATATGCGAAAGTTTCATACGAAAAGCATTGTTTTAGGAATTGGGATAGGAATTATATTAACATCAATAATTAGTTTAATATATACTGCAGGATTAGGAGATAAGGGATTAAGTGAAAAGGAGATAAAAGATTTAGCAAGAAAATATGGCATGGTTGAGAAGGGTGAAGTACGAGTAAATAAAAAGGATAAGGAAGATACTATAAATATAGCTTCTAATGAAGAAAAAGATAAAATAGACGTACAAAATGGTGATAATTCAAATAGTACTAAAGAAGTTGAGACAAAAGAATTTATAACTATAATAATAGAACAGGGAGATTCTTCCGATATTGTTACAGACAGACTCTTTGAAAGTGGAGTAATAAGTGACAAAGAATCTTTTAAAGCTAAATTGGAAAATATGAGATTAAGTGATAAGATTCAAATTGGTAAATTTAAAATAGAAAAAGGTTCAGATGTGCAAGAAATTATAAATATGATTACGGGTGGATAGAAATAATGTATTTGTGGCTATGGTTGGCAATTATATCGGGCATCTTAATGGGCTTTTGGGATATTTTTAGAAAGAAGGGGATGGAAAAGACTCCTTTACTGGATGTATTAGCATTATACTCTTTGTTCTGTTTTTTATTAGTTGCTTTTGAATTTAAAAATGCAATGAATATACAGATTTCTGTAGTTTTATTTATTTTGTTAAAATCAATTATTATATATGTTTCTTGGATTTTTAGTTTTATTGCTCTAGACAAAATGCCAATAAGTATATTTTCTCCTTTTAAAACTTTAACGCCACTATTTTGTATAGTGTTTGGTATTTTTATATTAGATGAGAGACTAGTTTATTTGCAATATGTTGGAATAGTAATAATGTTAATTTCCTATTATTTTATTGGTAAGAGTGGTAAAAGTGAAACTCATGGATTCTTAAGAAATACTTATTTTTATTTGATGGTATTTGGTACTTTCTTGAATGCCATAAGCGCATTGTTTGACAAAATAGTGTTAAAGACAGTTGATACAGGCCAGTTGCAATTTTGGTATGCGCTATTTATGGTATTACTTTATTCTGCTACATTAATTGCCAGTAAAGTAAAAAACAAAGATAAGACTTCGATAAAATATAATATTTATATACCGTTAATGAGTATTACTTTGATTTTGGCAGATAGAATATATTTTAAGACACTTGCCATTCCAGAAGCAAATCTTTCAATAATTCTACCTCTTAGATATATTTCTGTTATGGTGTCATCAATTTTAGGCGGGATTATCTTTAAAGAGAAGTATTTGTTAAGAAAGTTTGCATTTATTAGTATACTTATTCTAGGAATAACTTTGGTTTTTATTGGTCAATAATTTTTAAAAAATTAGTTGATTTATTAAACCATATATGTTAATATATTAAAGCAACAAGCCGAAGTGGTGAAATTGGCAGACGCACTGGACTCAAAATCCAGCGTTGGTGACAACATGCCGGTTCGAGTCCGGCCTTCGGCACCAGATGAGGAATACCAAACGTTTCAGGCGTTTGGTATTTTTTGTTATGTAGCAAAAATAATGCTATATTTCAGGGAGTCCAGTGGCACTAAAATCAAGCTTTATATCCGCTGGATTCGTGGAATTGACGGGGACATTCCTTAACGCAAAAGGAATACCACTTGTTCAGAAAGGTGTGTCCCATACCTTGATACCGTTTCCCTTTGTTGATTTTCAACTAAAATTAATGGAGGGATAGCATGGGCAGGAAATTAAACAAGCTACAACAGCAACAACATTCAAGCATTTCATGGAAAGACGCATTACAGAATTTTCTTTTCTTCAAGCAGGCACAGGGAATAAGCAAGACCACAATGAACGACTATAAGCGTCATGCAAATTATTTTTTCAGCCGTTACCCTGATAGCTGGAATAGCCCGACTTTTAAGACTTCCATAATGGAGTACATGTCTGACAATATCAAACCAGCTACATTCAATTTAAGGCTTATTTATTTACGGACATTCTTTGACTACTGTATTAATGAAGGATATTTACAGGAAAACCCCTTAAAAGACTTTAAAAAACGCAAGGCACACGGAAGGGTTGTTGATATATCGGAGGATACCCTGCAACGGTTATTAACCCTTCCAGACCAGGAAACATTTGCAGGATTAAGAGACTATGCCCTGTTGATGTTTCAACTGGATACCGGGATAAGACCCAAGGAAGCTTTGTCATTAAAGCTTGAGAGTTTTGATTTTAACAGGTACACCGCTACAGTTCCGGCAGAGGAAGCTAAGACCAGGACGGCAAGAACGCTTCCTATATTGCTTGTAACGGCACAGGCGGTCAAACGGCTTGTGAATTATCGTCATCCCAATTGGAAAGACGATATACCCGTTTTTTGCAGTTGTGAAGGTACTCATTTGGAACGTAGTAGCTGGCGGCGCAGGCTGGACATGTACAGCGAAAAACTAGGGATAAAAATTCGCCCATATGATTTAAGACATTCCTTTGCTTTGATATATCTGCGAAATGGCGGTCATGCTTTTGGATTGCAGAAAACTTTAGGGCATACCGATATGACCATGACAAAACGGTATGTCAATTTATCCGGGGACGACCTTGCAGATTCCCACAGGACAGCAAGCCCATTAACAAAGCTTGTGACAATTAAGAAACGGGATAAGGTAAGGAGTCTGAAAATATAACTATTGTATCGGGGGAGAATATTTTGAGGGAATTGACCGTTTATTATATATATGTCGGTGAGAATTGTTATCCAATGATTCGCTTACAGGGCAGATGGCTTGAAAGGCTGGGGTTTAAGATAGGGAAAAAAATTATTGTTGAGGAGAGGGGAAACAAGATAATTATCTTCTTAAAAGAGTAATAAACTAATGTCACTATAAAAAGAGAGGTTGTAACATGCCGTTAGTACTGTACTTGCAACCTCTTTTCTTATTATTTTAAATACAGTCTATAGATAATAATATAGCTGGTCAAGTATTAAAATTGCTTGTAAAGCTTTTGTTTTTGTATAATCATTTGCGTTTGCAACCCCATGAGAAGTGGAATGCCTAGAAAAATTAATATTCTCACTATCTAAATCAAAATCCTTAAAAACAAATTCCTTTAAGTATTCAATGAAAACCTCAGGAAAACCTAAAGAGTTAATTGATAGAAACTTTGATTTTGCTTCTTCCTCAATATACTTAACTAATTCTTTAAATTTAGGATTACTTTTTTTATTCTCATGATATGTTAACCTTACAATACCTTCAATTTCTGAATAAAGGTTTTTGATACAATTAATAAAACCATCTTGAGTGTCTTTAAGATATGCTTCAATACCAGATTTTAATATTAGTTGTTTTTCTAAAAACACTTTTTTGTTCCACCAATTATTAACAAATGACTCAATTCTATTTCTATCAAATTTTTTAATTAAATTTTCAATGAAATAGTTAAACTTTTCAGTATCTTTATAATATAAGTCATTATATATTTTTGACAAATTGCGAAATTCTTTACCGATTATTTGTATAAATGGAAACCAACCGTCATAAAACATTTGTTCAGAAATCGTTTCATTTTGAAGAACTGAGTATTCTTCTTGAAATGATAAATATTTATAATAGTAACCAAGTTCATTATATAAATCGTCTATACTACTGGAAATACAATCCTCGTTATGACGAGAAAAATCAAAATAGAGACCGAATTTCCAGCCTTTTTTAAAGCAGAAAACTATGTTGTCTGTATCACAAATTTCTATATTAGTAAAGTGAATTGAACTGATATCAGCAATATCACTTAATCTTACTAAATCTCCACCTTTTATTGTTTTTTTGCCAATAATGGAAACCTGTATAGGCACATTATTGACCCATAAATCTGCTGTTAGGTCTTTATGTATAAGTATTAGAAAATTACATATATGGTCAATAGGGAAATTTTTTAAATATATTCTGGATATTTCGTCTAAATATCCGTAAAAATCCTTTTGGTCAGAGTTATAAAAATCTTTTACAATAATCCCAGCAGTTTCTCCTCCACAAGCATAACAAGAGGAAAATCCAGCAATATTTTGAACGCTGTTAATTCTTAATGATTTAACCATAAAGTCACTCCTTTCTTTTGCCAGACTTACAATAACATTATATATTCAGATTATTCCACTTGTCCACAATATGCTGGCAGATAATTGAATAGATTCAATCAAAAAGCCTGTATTTTAAAAGAGTGTGGTTAGGAAATTAATAGTTTATCAAGATTTTTTTATTCTTGCAAAAAAACTTGCAGAATGATATTTTTCTTTTGCTGCTTTATATGCTTCATATGCCGCTTCCTTCGTATCATACCGCCCGATAAGCTTCATTTTGTCATTTATAGAAATCTGTGCCTGCCATTTTTTATCCCGTTCATACCATGTTACACCAGCATAGCCGCTTGTATTAGTGGAAACAAGTCCTTGGTGGTTTTGATTGTTTTCCCTGTGAGTAACATTTCGTAGATTGTGCCGCCTGTTGTCAAAGGTATTACCGCTGATATGGTCAGTTATCATGTCTTTAGGTGTATCCATAATATAGCGGTGAAGCTTAACCTGTTTGTATTTTCCGTTCCCGACTTTGAAATTGCCGCAGGCATACCATTTATCTTTCCTTTTATCATATTTGGCAAACCATGTTCCGTCAAATTCATTAACCCGGTTAAAATCTTCAAAGCTAATCATAGTGGCTTTATCATTATTTAGTTCAATATGGCAGGTATCACCTGCAAACGAATAATAGTTTTTCATTCTGATTCACTCCCGGTAAATAGTTTGTGAAAGCTTTTGAATTTATATTGATTGCAGGAATTGGAAACGGCGATATGTTTATTTGGGTAAATATAGTATTTGCAAAAATACCGCAAAGTCTTGTTATAATAGCGTTTGGGTTGTAAATGTTATTGTTTTATGGTATAATCATATTAACAGTTTAA
Source organism: uncultured Eubacteriales bacterium (assembly GCA_964470745.1). Taxonomy (GTDB): domain Bacteria; phylum Bacillota; class Clostridia; order DSM-8532; family CAYYEC01; genus CAYYEC01. Next base: position 12,441 of record CAYYEC010000009.1, read on the forward strand.
CAGAAAAATTTCTCTTACATAGTGCTATCCAGCACATGAAATCTCCGTTGATAAAACGTAAATTATCCATACTTCCAGAATATTGGTTCTAATAAAGACATGCCAGAAATGTGGACACAATAACCAAAAGTCACCTATAGCATGTCGCTACAAAGGCGCTTACTATAGACAGCCTTATTTTGGCGTGGAAAAAACTATATTTGGAGGTGGTAAGCTATGGAAAAAACATTATCAGCAACGAAAACAGCAAAAATGCTTGGGATAGCTGTTCCCACTGTATGCCGTTGGTGTGAGAGTGGTAAAATTAAGGCAACAAAAAGTCTTACAAATTACTGGAAAGTACCAATTTCAGAAATTAACAGGCTTTTAAACAAAGATAATGAATAAGCGAAAAGCCCTGTGGCAGCAGGGCGCAAAACGGTTTAGAAATATTAATTACTAATGCAAAAATAGTAAAATCTAAACCTTACAAAGCACTAAAAACTTATAAGAAAGGGGTAGTCAAAGTGATACAGTATAAAAGATTTAAAGCATACGAAGAAAAGGAAATAAATGAATTTCTAAAGGAGAACAATATTACCGATTTAAGCCAATGTCATATATTTAATATTGGCGAAGGCGATATTGCAATTTTTTACAAAACGGAGGTGTCAGAAAATGCAGACAAAAAATAATACCGCTTTAGCAGAAGCGGCGGCAAAAAACAATTTGTATGTTGTTTACAATAATAGTATATCAAAAAGACATTTAGATAACAAGCTTGACCCCTTGGAGATTTTCGGTAATAAATGTGGGAAATCAGCGGACGAAAAGTCCGCTTTACCTTCATTTGAGGAATGGTTGAAAAGGTGGTTTGTAGATGGTGACAGGAACTCAAAAGGTAATTATCTCTGTCCTTGTTGTGGAGATTATAATTTGAATATCACAACTTTACGGCAAAGTTCTACTGTTGATAAAGTAATTGTCAAATGTTTAAGCAAATGCAGTGTAAATGATATATTAGAAATGTGGGAAATGGAAGAATCAGACTTGTTTGTTTCAAGTTCAGTCCACGAAAAAAAATCGAATAATAATTTTGAAGATAATATGCCGTGGATACATGAAAAATTCGATAAAGATGGTAATATGGCAAAGAGAGAATTGATACCCGGCATATTAGCAGAATATCTACGAGATTCACAGCCTGTGTTCTCATGTAATGGTAGGGCTTATGTATATGAAAACGGTGTGTATAAAATTACTAATAAGGAAGCATTACGGAGAATAGTATCTAACCATATCCCCGTTGAGATTAGGCGTGACGCAGGAATTAGGGACGTTACAAATCAATGGATTATGCTTATTGATAAAACTCAAATGCCGGAACATGACAATAACCCTTATATTTTAAATTTTAAGAATGGGCTATATGACGTGCTAAAGGACGAGTTTAAACCGCATACATCCAGCTATATTAGTTTGGTGCAATTGCCTGTCAATTTTAATCCAGACGCAAAATGTCCTGTATTCCTAAATGAGTACCTTGCAGGAACACAAAAAGGATATGAAGATAATATTCTGGCTATGCAGGAATGGGGCGGCTACGCCATGTCATGGCTGACACAGGCGCAGAAATTCTTGCTTTTGATTGGTGTCCCACATGCAGGGAAAGGCGTATTCCTGCGAGTCCTGAATAAAATACTAGGGATTGAGAATATTTCAGCTATACCAGCCCATCAGTTAGCGGACGAATTTAAAGTAATTGAGTTGATGGGTAAAATAGCGAATACATGCGGTGATATTCCGGCTAAAAGGATACCAGAGGGCAAAATAAAAGAATTTGTTGGTGAGGATTTAATGACAGGGAGATTCAAGGGGAAAGGTGAAGAAAAGTTTTATAATAAAGCAAAAATAATATTCAGCGGGCAGACTGCACCTGACACAGCCGACCCCACAGACGGATTTTACAGAAGGGTTTGCATTATCCCTTTTAAAAACTCTGTACAAGCTGATAAAACACTTGAAGGACGTTTACAGGAGGAATTAGAAGGTATAGCATATTTTTTTATACAGGGCTTAAAAAGACTTATTAAAAATCACTTTGAGTTTACAGTATCCGAAAGCATGAAGGAAGCCATGGAACAATATAAGATGGAAAGCAATACTATTGTTGAGTTTGTAACAGAAATGGCAGAATTTGGAGAAGATTATTGGGTGGACAGGACGGATTTATACAAGGCTTATACTGATTTTGTCTGGAGGGTACATGGGGTTGAATTCAGGCAATGTATGAAACCTAAAGAATTTAATTCCACTATTGAAAGCAATTATGTAAAAATGGGAGTAGTCAAAAAAGACGGATTCAAAGACGAGAACAGAAAAAGCCGCAGGGTTTGGATGAGGATAAAATTGAAGTAATTTCCGGCTATAAATGGGGAAAGGACGGGACAAATTGACCTGTTCTTTTTTTGTCCACAGGTTTTATATAATGTCTACGGTTTGTCTACAAGTATGTCTACAGGTGAACCTCTTAATTTTACTGGATGTCTACAGTGTCTACAGGTTTTTTATAGTTGTTGAAAGTTATTTTTTTGATTCGTATTTACGATTGTATATAATAGATTAATTACAGAATGACGTTTTACATGTAGACGTGTAGACACATTGCCGTTATACGGTTTGAAGGTCAACAAGACTGTAGACAAAGGGTGTAGACATTTCCTCGTTAATAGCTGGGGCTTTCTGCTCCAAGCTTCTGAGTGACCACTTGTATTTGATTTTGAGTTGTTCCATGGGGTTGATGGTAAAAAATTATCTTCCATGGGGTAATATTTCATTAAATTTACTTCCAGTATTTTATAGACAATAATAGGTAAAAAAAATATAATAAAAATATGATATTTTTGTTGAGACATACGCAGGGGATTGCAAAAATGCGTGAGTAGTTTTATTTATAGCTGAAATGAATTGTTTTTGAAGGAGTTTGAACACAATGGAAAATAGTGTTAACATATATTTGAAAAAGGAACGTAAGAAAACCAGTAATGAACCTCCAATTTTATTTACTGTGAACAAATTATTATATCCCATCGATTTATCTAAAAGTAAAATAGCAGAGGTAAAAGAAATTGTTGAACAAGAAGAAAATAAAAAAGAAATTGTTTTTCAAGGTCTTTTTGTATTGGTTGTATCATATTTTGAAAACATGATAACGGATATACTTACTTATTACTTGAAGAAAGTTCCATACAAAATTGATTGTAAAGAGTTTAAGTTTACGAAGGATGAATTTTTTACTAATGACCTTATTTCTTTGCAGATTGAAAAATTTGTACATACATTATCATATAAGCCTTTTCAAGAAATATTAGATTGCTTTTTTAAAACCCTTTCAATAGCTTCTAACTTCAGAGATAAATACATTACTGAATTAATTGAAATAAAGGAAAGAAGAAATATTTTAATTCACAACAATTGTATTGTTAACAGGATATATCTAGAAAAAACAAGGATTAAAGATAATGACCTTTTAAACGAAAAGCTTCCTATTGACAAAAGTTATCTTTTAAATTCAATCTCAATAATACATAAATTTATATCTTGCATAGAAATAAGTTTAAAGGATAAATACTCTAAATATACTAAAATAAAGCTTTTAAAAGATTTATGGAAGTATATATTTACGTCTCCTGTTCTGCAATTTGATGATTATTGGATATATAATGAGGAGAAAGATGAAGTGGGGGCAATGAATCATCCTACATGCGAAGGCAGTATTTCTCATTCAGAAAAAATGTTCCTTGAAGTTTGGCGAAGTCATTTTACCTTTGGTGTAAAAATTGAGGGTTTTAATATAAAAGGATTAGATAACGAAAATAAGAAAAAAATGCTTTATCTGCTTTCAAATGCAGATGAAATATCTTTTTATTGATGAATATTTTTGATAAAAGATGCATTCATTAAGCAAAGCAAATAAAAATATGGCGGATTATTTTTTATTATATATATATTGGCAAAAAAAGTGGTATAATTAAATCATAAGAAAAGATTAAATACAGTAGATTATAAAAGGGATAGTGGGATTAATGAAAAAAGTATATACCATTGGACACTCGAACCATTCAACAAAATATTTTTTATCATTGTTAAAAAAGCATGGAATAACTTGTGTTGTTGATGTTAGAAGTGTGCCTTTTTCTAAGTACACCCCACAGTACAATAAAGACGATTTAAAAAAGTTTTTACATGAGAATAGAATTTATTATATTTTTATGGGTGAAGAACTTGGGGCAAGAAGGTCAGACAAATTGCTGTATTCTGGTGACGGAAATTTAGATTTTGACAAAGTAAGTAAAACAAGTCTGTTTCAATCAGGAATTGACAGGATTAAGTCTGGCATTGAAAAAGATTACAACATTGCAATTATGTGTACAGAGAAAGACCCTACAGAATGCCATAGGAATATTTTGGTTGCAAGAGAATTGTATAGGCAAAATATAGAAATTTATAATATACTGGAAAGCGGTAAAATTGAAACTCAGGAACAAGTCGAGGAAAGATTGCTTGATTTATACTTTCCTAACAGAATGCAGCAAACGTTATTTGATTCTTTTGAGAATAATATTGATAATGAAGAATTGATTAACAAAGCTTATAATTACCGAAATAAAGATATTGCATACAATATTAATGATAATTTAGTTGCAAAGGTTTTATAATGTATATTTTCAGTTATAGCATCAGATAAAGAAAGGGGAAGATATGAAATTATATACTATAGGCTTTACAAAAAAGTCTGCCAAAGATTTCTTTACTCTTTTGAAAAAAAATAATATCAGGGAACTGATTGATATTAGACTGAATAATGCTTCTCAATTGGCGGGTTTTACCAAGGGGAACGATTTGAAATATTTTTTGAAAGAAATTTGTGATATAGAATATATACATGATACGGAGTTATCACCAACAAAAGAAATCCTTGACGATTACAAGAATAAAAAAATTAGCTGGTCTCAATATGAAATGTTTTTCAAATCCTTACTTGAGGAGAGAAAAATTAGTAGCATGTTAGAAACTAAATATAATAATGAGTTCGATAATATATGCTTATTATGTAGTGAGGTTACTGCTGACAAGTGTCACAGAAGGCTTGTCGCAGAATATATTAAGAATAAAAACCCAAACCTGAATATTGAGATAATACATTTGTGAGTTAAGCAGGGGGTAAAATGTATGGAGAAAACAATTATCTTACTGGCGGCTTCTGAAAAGTACCGTAATTATTGCATAGCTGGGATTGATAGAGAATCGGGAGAGTGGGTCAGAATAATATCGGAAGATAATGACATACGCAATGCAGTAACAGAAAATGATATGCGTTATGAAGATGGTACACTACCTAAGATTTTTGATATTATTCAAATTCAATGTAAAAGGTATGACCCGAATTTTTATCAGCCAGAAAACTTAGTTTTTGACAACTCCTATTACTGGGCTAAAATTGGTAATGCTTCGTTGAAGGAGGTTTTAAAAATACACCCTTTAGAAGATACGGAATATATTTTCTATAACAATGATAAAAGGGTAGATACAGTGTATTTGAATAATGTACCAGAGGAAGATAAGACCTCATTGACTTTAATTTCACCAAATAATGTTGTTGTGCATGTTAACCAATATGAAGAGAAAAAAATATCGGTAAGTTTTAATTATAATAATGAACGCTACAGTTATTTGGCTGTTACAGACTTAGATTTCAAAAATAGATATATGAATTATGGAGTTGGCAATTATACTCTACTTACAAAGGTTTTATTTGTAATAAGTTTAGGTGAAAAATATCAAAGGGACAATGCACATTACAAGCTTATTGCAACGGTGATAGATATATAGTTCAAGGAATAGTAATTATTTTATAAGAATACTTGTATATTTTTTCATATAGATACTCTGCTTTATCTATAGTACAATTGTATTAATGGTTACGCTGGATTCATTGTAAAATCCACATTTCACAAACGGAACTCCAGCGGCACTAAACGAAAATCAATAAGGGAAACACGCTTGAAATAAGCGTTTCGGTATATCAATATAAGGTTAGGGACTCAAAATCCAGCGTTGGTGACAACATGCCGGTTCGAGTCCGGCCTTCGGCACCACATTTTGTCTGAAAAGCCCTATTTTTAGGGCTTTTTTGCATATTTATGCAAAATTCATTGTATATTATAACGATATTCCTGCATACTGCTCATAAATATACTACACAAATTACTTTTCGGACAGTCTGACCAGGAAAAGTAAGGGTTTCAACCATTGGTTGAGACCTTTTTTATAGAAAGAATACCGTTAAAACTTTCTATGTATGTTTTACACAACATGATTTAATATTTATCTTTAGAAAGAGATTTAAAATAATAGAACACAATAAGCCTCAAAGAAAATATGGTTAAATGCATTGTTTTTGCGAGGATTTCTGGATACTTTTCAACTACGTAATGTTACCCTGACACAAATACTTCCGTATTTATGCAAATGCAGTGTTGACTTTGTAATATCCAATGGTAAAATATTCATAAGTTAGAATACTTTAATGTTATAATTAAGCTTAATAATATTGTATATTTTATGGAGGTACTCAAAAATCATGATAATAGGAGATTTTGATTATGAAAATGATAAACACAATAAAAAATAAAAATGTTCAGGTTGAAGCTCCTCCTTCAAAAGCACATACCTTAAGGGCTTTAATTATTAGTTCTTTAGCTGAGGGGAAAAGCAAAATTTATAATCCTCTATTAGGAGAAGACCAATTAAATGTTATTGAAAGTCTTAAAGTTCTTGGGGTAGATATTCAAAGGGAAAATAATACTCTTTCAATTAATGGGTTGGGAGGTAAATATTTGCCTGTTTCCGAGGTCTTAAATGTGGGAGAGTCAGGTGTTGGTATGAAATTCCTTTTATCTGCTGCATGCCTTTCTAATAAACCGCTAATTATTACTGGAGCTGAAGGACTTTTAAGGAGACCTATAAAGGAAGTTGCAGATGGGCTATTACAATTAGGTTGCAAAATTGAATATCTTTACAAAGCAGGTTTTCCTCCGGTTAAGATATATAGTAATGGCATTTATGGTGGGTTAGCAAAAATATTTGGTGAAAAAACTTCACAATATTTTAGCGCAATAACGATAGCAGCACCATATGCAGAAAAATAAGTTAGGTTAAATTGTGTCGACAATATGAATGAAAAGCCATACTATGATATAACTCTGGAAATGATGAAGAAATTTGGAGTGCATGCTTTAAATAATAATTATAAAGAAATTGTTATACCTAATGGGCAGAAGTATAAGAGTTGTAATGTTTCCATTGAAGGAGATTATAGTAGTGCCTCATTCTTTTTTCTTGCCGGAGCAATATGCAAAATTAGAGTAACGGTTAGAAATTTATTCAGAAATTCACGACAAGGGGATATGGAGTTTTTAAACTTGTTGGAGAGAATGGGGTGTGAAGTAATAACTTCCGACGAAGAAGTGTGCGTTACAGGCAATACTTTAAAGCCTATTGAAGTAGATATGGGCAACATTCCTGATTTAGTTCCACCTCTGGCAATTGCAGCGGCATTTGCGGAAGGTACAAGTAAAATTACTAATATAGGTCATTTACGCTATAAAGAGTGTGATAGGCTAGCTGTGGTAGTATCAGAGTTAAAAAAAATGGGCGCCTGTGCTGAACACGATAATGACTCAATTACTATAACCGGTATGAAACAATTGCATGGAGCAAATATTGATCCCCATAATGATCATAGAATAGCTATGAGCTTTGCAATTGCAGGATTGGTTACTGGAAATCAAGTTATAGAAAGTGAAAAATGCGTAGCAAAGTCATTTCCTGACTTCTGGGAAAGGTTTGAAGTATTTTATAATAAGTAGTATTGTTTAAGCCTGGTTGAGTTATATCCAATCATTGATTTATTTGTATATTTTTATTTATTGTAACTGGAAGAGAAAGATAGGTATTTTGCCCCCCTGTATAGATATAAGTCAATAAGTACTTTACAGTAGGAAAAAGTATGCTGGAAAAAAGTTTCACTCTGCGAAGCCATTCTACATAGCACTAAATTAGATTCATACATCTGGAATGACCCGTTA
>CAYYEC010000010.1:0-20374 GCA_964470745.1 uncultured Eubacteriales bacterium
GCCCATATACTGTCTGTCACAAGATCCTTATATAGAGACATTGCAAGAGGTCTTGGTCTAATACCTATGATTTCAGCAGGATTCCAATCAGGCATGACTCCATAAATATTTCTTTTACCATATAGATAAGGTTTATTTCCTTGTAACCCATAAATTTTTTTATATATTCGGTTTAAAATAGACTTTTGGCTCTCTAAATCTTGAATCGCAAATTTAACAATAAGTGGTCTTACTTGCAGCAAATATAACTCATCATTTTTATCCATTGCAAATTCAATATCAATCTTATTGCTTAAAAATAGCATTTCTAACTCTTTAATAAGTTCTATTATCTGCTCAAGTCGTTTGTCTACCGAAACATCTGCACCCTTGAAATAATAAAAAGTCTTGAGATTACCAAAGCATCCGGAAGTCACGGTATCAGACGAACCTGTCAAATCATCATAGTTGATTACGAAATAGTTCCCACCATTATTAGGGTCAATGCTAAAAGCCACTCCACATAATGCAATATCCTCAAGCATTGGCTGTACAAGAACCTGATTCTCAGGATTATATGCACCATATGCATCAAAAACTTCATCTATAGCACATATAATATTTTTTTTACCCTTGACATTGAGCCTTGAGATATATTTACCTGCCATTGAAGTTTCTGCAGTATCCTCATCTTTTGCACTGCTTCTTACTATTAATGTGGAATCCATCCATCCCTTAATCTCAATTTGTTTTAAGACATTATTTTTTTCTTCATTCCATTTCAACGCTGTAATACATATTTGAGGTAAAACTAATGCTGATTTTATACGGTTTTCCAATTGATTCAGCATTTCTGCCTTAGTTCCAAAATGCAACATATGTACATCATCCTATTCGATTATAGGTAATAACCTATTAATTATTGACTTGGCTATTTGCTCGGGCCGGCTAGAGCCATCATTAGTTATTTGAATATCTGGATTCAAGGGTTCTTCATACTTTAGATCCACTCCATATACATTACTTTCCTGACCTTTTTCCAAAGAATTATACAGCCCCTTCCGGTCTCTTTCCTTTAAAATATTTAATGGTACTTTCAAATAGATTTCATAGTAGTTTTGAATATTTTCCCTATTCCATCGTTGGACATCGTTGAACATTGAGATTGTACAGCATATGACATCAATACTTTGATCTGAGAGAAGCTTACACAATCTTGCATTTCGAATTGCACTCTTTTTTCGATCTTGGATACAATAAGTCAAGTCATTACCAAAAACCTCCCGTAAAGTATCCCCATCCAAAAATGCAATATTCTTTTTGTATTCCCTGATTTTCTCATAAACCAACTTACCAACAGTTGTTTTCCCTGAACCTGAAAGACCTGTAATCCAATAAACCACCCCGCTTTTCATAACTATAATCATTCCTTTCAACTCGCTCAAGGCACAAAACGTAACTAAACCACTGCCTTCAAGCTTATTTTAAAAACCAAATTATTAGGATTGCAGTCAACTACAAATCATGTGCAGTTTGCTAATTCATTGTCAATGCCAGGAGAAAGCAATTTAACATTATATTCGTATCTGTCTATATCTCCAAGACTATTCTCTTCTTTCAGATATTTCAGAAAGTTTCTACAGATTATTCTTCTGTTAAGGTTATATTCATCTTCACTTTTGGCATATAGCTTTTCAAATTTAAAAGGATATTCAAATAATTTCTTTAGTGTCTCAAAATCAAAAAAGTTGAAAGATTCATATCCCCATGCTTTGTACTTGACTCTAAGCAAGCATTCTAGCCTGAACTTGTCAAATGACGATAAGACATCGTCATGAGTCTTTGATATTGTAATTGTATTGAACCCCGAAACAACCTCAGATGTAATTGTGTTCCACCATTTTATTCCACCAAATGTACTTTCAAAAAGGTGGTCGTTCCAGCTGATATCAAGGTGGTCACAAACCAACTGCAGTGTTTCACGGGACTTTGTATGCAAATCCTCTAACTTAATCAGATATGTTCTGCTTACCCAATCTACGGACACAGGAACTCTGTGAAGTAATATTACAAGATTTGAACATAAGAGATTTATATCCCCAAGTCCGGATTTGGCTAAGGACCTCACAGTAGAAGCAACTGATTCAGTCGGCTTTCTTATCATATGGATAAATTTTGTATATGGAAAAACATTTAGCAATTGCTGCGTCAAATTGGCATAAGTGCTAAAATGAATTCCCCCTTCAATTATTACAGGTATTCCCTTTGTGAAGTCATAATTTCTTCCCAGTGCATAGGAGGCTGCCAACTGAACTGCCTGGTAAAAGAATCTAGCATCTAAAGAGTCATACCCTTTTATTATATTTATAAATTCTTGTTTAAATTTTGCTCTGTTTATGCAGTAAAATTCATTTCTATTTTCACCCATTACATACATTCCATTTAATTTTGGTTCATTGTATACTTTACCATCATTAAATTCCGTATGAAGTACTTCAAATATTTTATCTATAATGTATTCATATGATAGGTCGTTTATTTTGTCTTTTATCTCACTATCCCATAAATTTAATATTTTAATTCCATTTAACATTGTAACAATAGTTTCAGGATGATTATCCAAAAGACTTTTAAAAAAATGTGTTCCACTACGGCCATAACAATATACGCTTACAACCTTGTATAATGACTTTGCATAATCCGCTTTGGAAAATGAAGTACCCTTTATGATATCAGATATCCTGGATATATTCTTTCGTGTACTGTAAATGTCATCCTCACCGCCAGCCTGCCTCAATGCTCTGATATAGGCATCATTAGCTTCAAGTAAACATCCCTGCCTTTCATATACATATCCCAAAAGGCTAAGCAAACTGAAACATTTCGGATATATAAACAACCCGTTTTGTATAGTATCAAGTGCGATTTCAAGCTGCTTTCGCTTGATTTGCAAATTTGCTTTAATCAAATAGAAACTACTCTCTATTTTGAATCTGCTATTGTACTCATACAACTCTTTTTCAGCTTCATCCAGATAATTAGAATCAATTAATTTATCTATCTTTTCTTTATATTTATATTGTTCAAATAAAAAGCTTTCCCTTTCATTACAATTCAATTTCATGCCCTCACTCTTTTATTTATATTATATGTTTTGCGATTTATATATGATTTGGATTCTCTATTAAGGTCTTAAACTCCTTATGTACTTAACACAACCTAATAGCAATATAGTATCCGGACCCTTTAATTACATTGGCTGAATGCTGCAATCCGCTAGGTATCCATATACTTGAATTTGATCTAACCTCGAAAACTTCATCTCCCAGTTGTACTAAATACTCTAGGTTATTCTCATCTCCGATAATAATATTTATTTCATGTACGTCATGTGAATGTGGTTTTGTATATTCCTGGAATTCATTTGCATCAGAGACTTTATGTATTGCAAGGTGTAATGGAAATCCTTCAGAAAAATACCTCTCAATATAAGGGACATCTGCATGGAATGGTATTGTTGAAAGCGGTGCAGTGCTATTCTTAAAAATAAAGTTTTCATACTTTTTCAAAATATTTGTAACCCCCCAAAAACATATATATTTAAATTCAGTGGTATTGGTTCTTCTGAGAATATAATACAAAGTTACAAATTTGCACTATATTTTTCCTGTACTCATGCTATATATAACACGAAAAGTCCTTTACATTTTTATTAAAATTTCGCGTTATATTTCCTTTGAAACTCATAGAATACGAAAATAACCTTATTTATTCATGTAATTTGCTTTTTGCATTCTATATAGCTGTCTTTAGTAAGTCATACGCGATTTTTTCTTCAAAAGCAGATACTTCTTTTATTTTTTCAGAAATTCTGCTTAGCACTATCTTGGGATTCTCAAGCATGCTTGCTTTTACTAAAATGTTTTTAATAGTATCCCATTTATCAGATGCCATATTAATATCTTTTATAGAATTAGACAATTCATTTATTTCATTTTTTTCAGAGATAAATCTTAAAAATTCACCATACAATTTTCTATGTTGGGCAATCCTTATTAAGTTTTTATAGATGTCAGTCTGTAGGAATTTATCAGCATCTCCATATTCTAAATTCAAATTATTCAAATTTGAAAGTCTTTTTGCAAAATTACGCTGCAGCTCAAAAATATTTTTAGAATTGGACTTTCCAAGTGCATGGTTACATCTCTCTCCAATTAATAATTGCCAATTTACTTGCTCGGATTTTTTATCCTCCATTCCGAACACGCTAACTGTATAATCAGAATTAGCCGGTAGATCTGAAATATTGAGAATTCCATCTGAAAGTATTGGTGAATGATCTATAAACTTAAAAGTGTTATTTTGTTCATTAAAGCCAATAACCAAAAATGAATGTGGTAAGTGAAGACATTGGTATGCTTCCTTATGCCAAGGACACCAAAACAAATCCATACGAAGTTTTGCAGGTTTACCCATATACAGTTCTTCTTTAATTTTAGATATAACTTGCCTTACGTCAGTCATAGGCATATCAACAACCTTAAAATTACAATACGCATAAATGGATTCAATTATTTCAATCTTACTTGTCTCTATTTGGCTTCCCAATGAAATGTTTTTACTTTCTGATTCCAAATAATCAAACTTCCATAAATCCTTATATGACAATTGATAATCACAGTTGAAGTACTTTGCTGCAGCCACAATAGCTCCATATCCGCATTCCCATTCAAATCCTTCTAGAGGTTCAATTAATAATGACATAAAAAAATCCTCCCACTTTCTATTATATATAAATTGCAAAAAAGACTTTACCTTCAATCTTCCTGAACCTTTTTTACACATTTATTTCATTTAAAAACTCAAGTTAAAAATTTTAGTTCAGGCAATGTAAGATTTAATATTTGAAATAACAATATGACAATAATCCCATACACATTTATTAATATTCTGGAATATTTTAACATTTGTTATTATATCTTCATATCCATATTTTGTCAAGTTTAACTCGTATTTTTTTACTTATGGATTACTCTAATGGCTTATATAATTTACCACCAACCACATCAGCAACTGAAATATCTTTTCCATCGAAAATAATTACTTCACAGTTTAAATATGAATGAAAGCCGTTAAAGTATGAAGGAACAATAAATTTTCTTAGAAAAATGTTTTTTTTAAAAAGTTTTAAGCTATTTGAATATACAATAAGTATCTTTTTTGAAGGATATATTGGATTTGATTGAATAAAAATAATACAATAATCCTGATTGAAATATTTTCCATTATAGTAATACCCATCTTCATTCATCTGTATATTAAGTTTTTCTTTTATGCTATTAAATAGATTATTATTGTCTTTCCACCCAATTAATATAATGTTTGAATCCTCTATAATGTTATTAGTAATAAAATCTTTTATAATTGGGTATTTTACATCAATATTAGGATCATAACCTTGAGACTTTGGTTCAGAAAAACTATGGGCAATTTGATTAATTGTATCTTCTTCATCTGGGGAAGAAAATGTTGAAGGTACAACGATTTTTAAGGTATCCATATAAATATCAAGTATTCCCATCCCCCAGGAACTGTAGCTTTGCATATTCGCATTAGTAGAAAGCAAATATTTGTCTTTAATTTTAGAGAAGCACAGGTTTATATTTCCATTAAGTTTGGGTACAAGTAAATCCTGACCATTTATAGTTATGGTTAAATTGTTTCTATCAATGTAATCAGGAAGTCTTAGTACAAATTCCAGAGCATTCTTAATAGACAATGTTATGTGTGATTTGTTTTTTACTTCCAATTCAAACTCACTAAACTTTGAATTTTTATCAACATCAATAATTTGTATCCACTCATTGCCATTATGGCGTATCCTTTCTGTCCGGAAATATGATTTTGTATCATAATGCTGCTTTTTGTGCTGCAGCAGCCATTCTATCAATACTTTATTCCAAAAGACTATTGGCAAGAATGTAAAGTGATCTGATTCTTTAAATATAGAAACTTTACTAGTAACATAATTATTATGCTTTTCAGTCCATTTATGAAGTTCTCTGGATAATTCTCTAAACCCAAAATTATCCTTTTCACCAAAAATTGAGAAGAAAGGCGTATGAATGAAATTTTTAATGTTTTTTATATATAAGTCTCCAGATAGAGGGGCTGCTGCTGCAAAAATATGCGGATAGGCTTGAATTAAGCCCCAACAGGCATATGCACCATTTGAATAACCAATAATATACATTCTTTTTTCATCTATGTTATATGATTTTTTAATTTCTTCTATTGATTCCAAGATGGAGGCTTCCCCCATATAACTTCCCAAAGTTACATTTCTAGTAGATATGGAAGCAAAAATTACATCTTCCGAAAGATCAGATGGAATTAGTGAGTAATGATCTTTACCACATCCCCAAACTTCCGGTAATAAATAAATCACTAATGGGTACTTTTTTTCTGTCAGATAGTTTTGAGGAATACATATGATATATTTTTTAATAGATTCATCTAATTTTGATTTATAGTAAATATCAATACCCTTTCCCTCAGCATTTAATAGTTCATCTATTGTTTTTGTCAAATCTTTTGAAGTGAGTATACTTTTTAGTTGCTCCCGAAAGAACGTAACCCAAAAAATATTGCCCATATGTGTGTTTTTATTTATTATACTAGTTCTTAAATTTATACCTGAATTTTTAAAATCATTTAAAAGCCCTAAATAGAAAATTTTTTGGTTTTGATTTAAAGGTAATGTTGTCAAAAAAGAGTCAAAGTAGTTAACTTCTTCATCAAGATATTCTAAATAGTCCTTAGAAACAATACTAAACTTTTGTACCCTCTCCAGTCCTTCTTTATCAAAGTAAAATATTTTAAAATGAAGAAAGGCATCCTCTTTCATATTCTCAATGTATTCTATTTTATTCAATGATATTACCCGGTAAAACTCTGATACAATATTATTAAGTTCCATTTCCACTGAATTAAGAATAGATATTGTTACTGACTTAGATCTATCAATATTGCAAAAATCCATTGGAATGACTGAAAACTCATAAGAATTGTTGTGAACACAGCAGCTCTCATAAATAACTTGAATTTTTGCTTCTACCCTTTGTTTTAAATAATATGTCATAATTTCATTTTCAAGCTGTGTAGCTTCATTTCCAAGTTCGTTTATACAAATAGAAAATACTGCCCCTTGTTCTTTACTCGTAGGAAAATACTCTACAAAAATTAAGTTATTACCTTCATTAACTGTAGTCAAGACAAAGTTTTCTTCAGTAAGATTAGCATGTCCATTAAATATAAGTGTATTATTTAACCAAACTTTTAATCTACCAATCTTTCCAAAACGTAAAATTACTTTCTTATTGCTGTTACTAAAAATGTTTGAAAATATGAAGAAACGTTGATTCTCTCCATATTCATAATCTGAAAAATCAATACCAGTATTAGACTCATTGGTTTTATCAAAATAAAATACTTTATGCTGTACACCTGATTTTAGTGTTATATTATTGCCTTCTTTAACTATAAAATCGTTTGAGGTAAATATATTATTTAAGTCACAGTTAAAAATGTCGTTCTCAATTGGATTAGATACTGGGCCAATGCAAAGCACTCTTAAAATCCGTTTTGGTTCTTTTAGTATTATAGTAGCTTTTTCAATACTATTACTTGAAATCCTCATTATAAATCTCCAATCTTAAAATACATTTCATTTGTCATTTATTTAAAATATTAAACAACCAATACTAAGCAAAACTTATATCCTATTTACAATTGTTAAATATTTTTACTAAATTATTCCATTTATTAGACTTTATTATATTATAAAAATTAACTGTAAGCAATACTTTTATCTAAATTTTAAAATTGAAAACTATACCACTTAGAAATACAATTCTCAATACGATGCCAACTATAATCAATATTTTTATTAAGCAAATATTAGGAACACGCCATGATTATAAAAATATAGGCTTTTAATAAGTGTTTTTTGTTTGTTATTTTCAGCGTTGACATAATACTACAACAAAGGTAATATTAATTTATTGAGCTGTTTATAGATGAAAAATCAGATGAAAGACCTCTCTTGTTATTGGAATTGAATTAAGCAAATGATGGTTGTTTTCAGAAGAACCACAAAATAGGCATTTATAAAAATAAACAAAGAATAATTATTTGGAGGTAAAATGAAATTTAAAATTCTTGTTGATAATAATACTCTTATAGGCAAATACTTATAGCATATTGTTCAGATAAAAAATAGTTGGAGAGTGTACTATGCCTGATATATTAACACATATTTTATGTGGAGAAGAAGTTGCATGTAAAATAAATGATTATACTTTGAAAAGTGAAATTGAGAAGAGAAAAAAACTATTTAATCTGGGAACTCAGGGTCCTGATTTCTACTTCTATTATAATTTCTGGCCTTGGATATCAAAAGGCAGTGTTAACGAGCTTGGGAGTCTTATGCATTCTAAAAAAACCGGACAGTTTTTTATGGAAGGATTTACTCTTTTAAAAGAAGCTTCTAATAACGATGATTATTATAACCTTTTAGTATATCTTACAGGCTTTATATGTCATTTTAGCCTGGACTCCAATACCCATCCTTATATTTATTATCATTGTGGCATAGATACAAAAAAAAGCAAGGAAACAAAAAAGTATACTTACTACCATCAAAAGCTTGAATCCACAGTGGACACAATTTTATTTAAAAGAAAAAAAGGTCTGGACGCCTATAAATATACCGTCTACAAGCTAATAGATTCAGGTAAAAGGCTTCCTGAAAGTGTGTTAAACTTTCATAGACATACTGCAGATAAATTATATAATATTTCAGTCTCCAATGATACTATAAACAAAGCTTATAGAGATATGATAAACTCTTTAAAGCTATTATATGATCCACATAATATTAAAAAATCAGTTATCAAGGGGCTGAGCAATATAACTGGGAAAAATATTAGTTTAGGTAGACCGATGCATCCTAAATATGTTGAAAAAGAAATTGACTACCTAAATACAGAGCAAAAGCTATGGAATCATCCCTGTGTACAAGAAGAACAGTACATCTATTCCTTCATAGATTTATTTGATAAAGCTATTTTGCAATCTTTAAAAATAATTAACGGAATAATGGATAATAGGTCCCCCAAGTCAATTAATACCATCTTTAAAGATGTGTCTTACCTTACTAATAAGCCCTGTGAGCCAAAATACGAGCTAAAGTATTTTAAATGTATATTTGAATAATTTATAAATATTAGAGGCGGTTCTATAGAACCGCCTCTAATATTTACTCATATTGATTGAAAAAGCTGATCTCTTCTATTGATTTTTTACCTTTATGCTCGCATTCTTCTGCAGGATAACCTATAGGAAGCAAAAACAAGCATACTAAATTAGCTGGCAGCTTTAATATTTGGCTTGCCTTCTGCACATCCAGATACCCAACAAAACATCCGCTCAAACCATGAGTTGTGGCAGTAAGAAATATATGTTCTGCAGGTATAAGTGGTGCTGTATTTTGAAACAGAGTGCAAACAGCTTTCCTATCATTGTAAACATTTAAGTATTTGATAAGCTTTTCGCCAAAACGTAGTTTATTGACCTCAAGTCCAAAATCGTCCTCAGGAGCACTTGCTAAATCCCAGCTGATATCTGCACAACATGCAAATATCAATGGTGCAGATGCTATCCACATTTGATTACCTGCTGCTTCTGCAAGTTCTCGTTTTAGGTCTTTATCAGTTACTACACCAAAACAGTGAGTCTGTGAGTTACCACCTGAAGGCGCGAGTCTTGCCGCTTCCAGCATCTCTAAGACGATGCCTGTAGGTACAGGGTCAGATTTAAATCTTCTTACTGAATACCTTGCCTTTATTACATCTAATAAATTCATGTTTCGTCCTCCTTACTTTTACATATATTACCTATCAGCAATGTCACAACATCCTTTTCTTTCAAATTTGCATTTGGTCTAGCCTGTTTTACATTTATCCTGACAAACCCTTCATTTATCAATTTAACAATTTCAGCTCTACTATTGTCTGAAATTTTAGAAGATAAAAATTTATCTAATCTTACCTTTTGCTTTAACACATTTAATAAAATTTCCACTTCAGTAACACCTTCATATATGAGTGATGTAATTGATAATTCATTATACTTACTTTCATAATGATTAAGCTCCACAATAGTATTATTTAAACCTGATACCGTTTTGAATGTTTCTACAGGCCTATTCCATGTATGACCTTTCGGACACTTATAAATTTCAAAATGAAATATATTTTTCCCATTAGAGTTTTGCCTCCTTTTAAGAGAATCTTTAAACTCTACTTTTTTGCCACAATTATGACAATATCTCTTTTCTGTACGTATTTCATCATTATATATGTCCCATTTAAGTCTTAGTTTCCGCTCCATATTCCTTACCTCCAATAAATTTTTTACGGTAAGGAATATTAAAATAAATTTTATTCTATCTGTTTTTTGGTAATGTAAAATCATAAACTACTCCTTCCGTTTATTAGTCTAAATACATTACACTAAATGCTGGAGTCATATAATCACCACCTCTCCTTATCATTTTTACAATATGAGTTTTATAGAATTAGAAATGGTCAGTTTAGTTTACTTTTTAAAATAAAAAAGACCATAAGAAGATATATCCTTCTTACAGTCTAAAATTCAAAATTTAACTATTAATAAAATAATATGTAAATAACAGCAATATCTCAAAGTCCTGAATATTACATCAAATTTATATAAAATCCTAATTATTAATAATACTTATTTTTTAGTAAAGTAAGTTATCTTCCAAATTGCTAATTCCATAAAGTCACAACAAAATAAGCCTAACCCATTAGGTAAAGGAAAATCTGTTTAGTATTAATCATTAAATTTTAACTAAAATTAATATTAGCAATTTGATGGTATCATAACTTACCTCCTTTATTTTAAAGTAACAACATTATATAATTTAATTCACTATTTGTAAATATATTCCGCTATTTTTTTCCTATTAGAGCTAAGAAATCTTACTCCATCCACAGTCCTTATTTTTCTTAATAAAAATAACCCTAAAGTTTAAACTCTAAGGCTACTTTTCAATACTATTTCCTATAATAAAATTTCATCCTTTGGTGCAAAATTCTTCTCAATTGTCCACGTAGTAGCTTTACCACCTTTAAGTCTGAATACAATAAATGTTTTATAGAAATCATCAAGACTTCCATTTTCTTTCCAAGGCTTTAAAAAAGTTCTGGAAGGGTGTTCCGAAATCTCATCCTTTAAATTATCATCATTAACAATTTCCAGTTCTCCCCTCACTCGCACCTGAGTGCCACTCTTAAAATCATTGAAACAAAGCTCTGCTTTTGGATTTTGAACAATTTGCTTATAAACATCTTTCATTATTCCCGTATGAAATACAATACCTGACTCATCAGCTTTGTAAAGCAGCATTCCCCTCACTCTCGGTTGATCATCCTCGGTAGTTGCTAGAAAAAAAGCTTTATTATTATTCATTAACTCGAATATTTCTTGCTTGTTCATAGCTTCATCTCCTTACTCCTTTAGTATTTTAAATATTACTTTACAATAAAGAGATAAAAAAAGCTTCTAAAATTATATCATTTTATATAAATATACTGCTTAATTTTTATTTTATCAATCTCTCTTTGAATAATTATTTTGATATTTTGATGGAGATAATCCGATATTTTTCATAAAGCAAGTAGAAAAATGTGATAAGCTATTAAAGCCACATTGCAGTGAAATCTCAGAAATTGATTTTGCATTACTTCTAAGTAATTTTTTTGATTTACTGATCCTCATCTTAATCAAATATTCCATTGGAGCTGTGCCTGTCTTCTTTTTAAAGGTTCTAATAAAGTGTGAGTCTGACATATTAGCTACTCCAGCTAATTCATGAATTGATATTTTCTTACCAAAATTCTGATTCATATATTCTATTACCTTCTCAATCCCAAACTTTTCAATAAATTTCTCCTCATTATTATGTACTGATACAACACTTCGAATAATCTGATGAGTAATAATTGTAGAAAGGGCTTCCAAAATACTCTCATTACCTTTTAAATTATTCTCATACTCAGCCATAAATTTTTTAATATAAATCATTATATCCTGTCCAACTAAATACTGATTCCAAAAATAGTTTTCAGGTGGATTAATACTGTA
Organism: uncultured Eubacteriales bacterium; assembly: GCA_964470745.1. Lineage (GTDB taxonomy): Bacteria > Bacillota > Clostridia > DSM-8532 > CAYYEC01 > CAYYEC01. The sequence goes on from CAYYEC010000010.1 coordinate 12,211, forward strand.
TATAGAATATAACTTTTCATAAAATTCTTTTGATATAAAAATTGCTGCATATCTGGTAAAAGTATCATTTTTATCTTCCTGATGCTTCATTTTTGGCGCAATAGCTGCTACTAAATATGTAGTTGGAAGTATTTTTATTTTGGCAGGCATAATGCTCTGTTCCTTGGAGAAAAAAATAATAAAAGAATATGCCGGATGAGTATGATCAGGTCTTATTGCATACTCGCAAAACCCTACACTAGGAATATAAATACTTAGGTTTTCTGAAACATAACAATCAACATATTTAAGATTCTCATGCGTTATATCTCCTACATGTCTTCTTATAATAGATAGACGACTTTCACTTAATTCCATTAGACCAACCTCACTATTAAATATAAACCAATTATATCACAACTCAAATTGAATTATATTAATCCAAGAGATATTAATACAAATATTAAAGCGTGTACAATAATTCCGATAGTTGTATCCATGCCGTGCATCGTATAAAGTATCCACCCCCAACTCTAACCAATCTATTTTAACCTTCAAACCTTCCCTTATTATCTCCTCGTCATCAACGATCAAAACCCTCTCTCCAATTTAAATCCCCGTTCATCACAGCAGGAAGCGTTATAATAACCGAAGTCCCTTTCCCTTCTTCACTGTAAAAACGCAATCCGTACCGGTTTCCATATTTCAGCTTTATACGATGATTGACGTTCTTCAGCCCTATACTCACAAACGTATTTTTATAGTTCTCTGGATATATCCTGTAAGGCATCTCCAATTCCTTCCTTATCTCATCCAACTTATCCGGAGACACTCCCAATCCGGTATCATCAACTTTGATTTCAATATCATTCTCATCGGACCTCCTGATGCAGCAAACTGATATGTAAACTTTTTCTGTCTTGCCTTCCAGACCATGCTTTAATGCATTTTCTACCAAAGGTTGTATAATAAGCTTTATAATGCTATATCCATTTAACACCCTGTCTACTGAAATAGAATACTCAAGCCTTTCTTTAAACCGCTTTTTAGCTATATAAAGATATGTCCTGATTTTCTCAAATTCATCACCAATAGTAGATATTTCCCCCGATTCAATATTATACCGTAACAGCTTGCCCAATGCAGTACACATTTCCGATATTTCCTTTTCTCCTTTTACTAACGCCATGCTGTCTATTGCAGACAGAGTATTGTAAAGAAAATGTGGGTTGATCTGAGCCTGCAAAGCACTAATTTCTGCTTGTTTTTTTAAAATCTCGGCTTCATAAACCTTTTTTTGCAGATCTTGCAATTCTTTTTCAGCACGCTTTCTTTCCGTGGCATCAATAAAGATAACATAAGTATATCCTCTGATAATAATTGCTGTTAATTCAATTTCTTTTACAGTGCCATCACGACAGGTAAGTAAATGTTTGCTCATTCCTACACTTTCGTTCTGCAGAAGCGAATATTTATATTTACTTGGTTCAACATGATAATTTGGCAAAAAGGCTTTCCTGCATTGCTCTTCAGAAAAGGCCTTTTCTATCCATATCCCAACCGTCGGAATATCTTCCAGAGAATATCCAAAAATCTCAGTAAATTTATTATTTACGAAAAGTATATTATCTGAACTATCACAGTAAGAAATACCTGCTGGAAAATTAGTTATCAAATTTCTGAATCTTTCCTCGCTTTGAGCCAGCTTATCTTCATTTCGTTTGCGTTCGGTGATGTCATGGCTGAAGGACATCATATAAAGTTCATTATAGATGGTAATTGTTCTGGCAGATATGGAAGCATGCCTGATACTACCATCTTTGTTTTTAAATTTGGTATCCATACTCGTAACCTCTCCTTTTTGCTTTAGTTCTTTAACAAAACGTTCCCGGTCCTCCGGCTCATTCCATAGCTCAAGCTCTAATACCGTTTTCCCGACTGCTTCCTCTTTGGTATACCCCGAAAAAAAAGTAAATCGCTCATTTACATCAACAAATAATCCGTCCTTTACACGGCTCAAAGCTATCGAATCAGGACAGAAACTAAAAACCTTTGAATACTTCTCTTGTGATATCCGTAAGGCTTCTTCCGTTTCCACATGCTTCTGGATTTCCCTATTCAAACGGTCTATTTCATGCCTTGCCGCAGTCAGTTCCTCTTGAAGCTTCCGGTATTTATCAATTTTCTTCATATATTCCTCCCATTGATATAAATAATACAATTTAAATTCTTAATTTATCAACTATTGACTTAATTGATCCAATTGTCACACACCTGTTGTATTTTGAGACGCGTCCCTACATTTATATCTTTTTTTATTCATATATTCTCTTGGAGACAGTCCATAATACTTTTTAAAGCACTTGCAGAAATAGCTTGCATCTTTGAAACCAACTTCCTGGCACAAGCTTGAAAACTTTAAATTGCTGCTTTCTATCAATTCCTTGGCATGCTGCATCCTCACATAAGTTATATATTCAGTTAAGTTAGTACTAAATTCCGCTTTAAAAGACCTTCTAATGTAGTGCGGAGTAAGATAAAAAAATCTTGAAAATTTTTTCAGATTCAAATCATTATCACTATAGTTCAAGTCGATATATTCCTTTACCTGCTTTGCAATTTTCTTTCTTCCTGTCAGTATACCATCTGAAGAAATGTCTGGTTCACAATTATTATCTTTTAACTCATTACCCTGAATTTTCTGATTGCCATCCGTTTTCTTATGAGTACTTTCAATGGAAACAATAATCTTCATTATTACTCTTACCAGTTTTTCAGCGTCTATCGGCTTCAATAAATAGTCATATATCGGCATACTGACAGCTTTTTTTGCATACTCAAAATCAGCATATCCACTGACAAGTACAAATTTACACTCCGGTTTGAATCTGCATATTTCTTCAACCATGCTCAGTCCATCCATTACCGGCATTTTGATATCAGTAATAACTATATCCGGGTCAAAGCACTTTGTCTTTTCAATTGCATCCATGCCGTCTGATGCATCGTATAATGTATCCACGCCCAATGCAAACCAATCTATTTTAACCTTCAAACCTTCCCTTATTATCTCCTCGTCATCAACAATCAAAACCTTGTATCCCATTTAAATCCCCTTTCATCATAATAAAGTTAATTAACATTAGCATGGATTTTATCCCTCAAAATATCATCCCTTAATGTTTTAATATTAAATATGAAGAACCGCATCAAAAAAGCCATGGTTTGTTACAAAGATAATAAATATACATTGGCAGCCCATCAGTCATGGCATTTCTACCTTAGACCTGCAGCTTTGCGTCCTTATTTTTCAGTAAGTTTGCCTTTTCAACAATAAAATATAGTTGTCATAATACTTCATTAGTTATTCATGCGTGATACATTTTTCTAATAATAGAATAGTAATATTTGTGTTTTTTCTCTTTGAATTTTCGGTCCAATCGTAAAATTTTCTCAACAGATCAATCTTTGTCTTATTGTCAAAGTAAATCATCACATTTCTGCAAAAAATCACATGGAATTTCTTCTTGAATGGAAAGACTTCATCCATGAGATTAAATTTCCTGTATATTACTTCATTCCTTATCCTTTCGATGATGAGTTCATTTATTCGCATCATCCTTCATCATACAGCATAGCTATAAACTTTTCTACCAGACCGGGGTCGAACTGCACACCTGCACAGCGGCTTAATTCACTAACCGCAGCTTCCCGGCTCATGCCTTTTCTGTAAGGCCGGTCACTCATCATTGCATCAAAAGCATCCAGGATAGACAGCATCCTGCACTCAAGAGGTATCTCCTCACCTTTCAGCCCTAATGGATAACCGTCGCCATTCCACCATTCATGATGCATCAGTATCCAATCGGCAATCGGTATCAAGTCCTGAGCGGATTTCGCTATGCTGTGACCAATTTCGCTGTGCCGCCGCATAACCGCCCATTCCTCTTCAGTCAACCGTCCAGCCTTTAGAAGAATGCTATCAGGTATTCCCACCTTCCCAATATCATGAAAATGTGCAAAAAGACGCAGGTCAGCAGTATTGGCTTCCGACAGCTCAAGCTCATTGGCAAAAGCTTGTATCATATTCTGCAAACGCTCTCCGTGACCCTCTGTTAAATAATCTCTGGCCTCCAATACTTTCATCAATGCCTGTACGATTGCGCTGCGTGCACTTTTACTCTGATGGAGCTTTTCACGGTACATATTATTGTCTGCCTCCTTGAACAAAGCGCTCAAGTCAACAGGCGTTTCTTTTCCTAAAGCGTATCCTATCGACATACTTATGGAGACAGTAGGGTTTTTCGTATTGTAATAGTCGATATGTCTCCTGATTTGCTGGCTTAAAGCTGCCAGCTCATTCTCAGAACCGGTGGAAATAATAATTGCAAATTCATCCCCTCCTATTCTTGAAATAACATCCTTCTGTCCGAAGATATTTTTCAACAAGTCTGCGACTGCCTGCAAAATTGTATCACCTACACTATGACCCAGCGTATCATTTATGACCTTCAGGCCATCTACATCACAAACAATCATACCTTTAGAACCAGAATCTTTACTTTCCGCAAGCGCCAAGTGTTTTTCGAAAAAGGTTCTGTTGTACAGCTGTGTCAAAGAATCATACATGCTCATGTGCATCAGCTGCTCTTCCATATACTTCCTATCGGTTATATTGCGGCAGATAACCAATACTTCACTTTCACCACAGGGAACAATCCTGACTTCGTAGTATTCCTTCCTATCGCGGTCTTGGAGCTTAAATTCAGTAAGCTGAATATCCCCTGTCCCAACAGTCTTTTCTATAGCAGCCATAAGTTCAGCTCTATTGTCCTCGGACAAAAATTCCTGAAAGCTTTCTTGGACTTTATTTCTAAGCAACTCATCAGGGGTGGTCATCTCCTGCCATTTAGTAAATGTAGGGATTTCATCCTGCGTATAGCCGAAAAGCTCTACAAATTTGTTATTCAAAAAAAGAATATTACCTTCTAAATCCGCATAGAATAGAGCAACCTGGATGTTGGTGGCAGCTCTCCTGAAACGCTCCTCACTTTGCTTGAGATGGTCCTCCATACGCTTGCGCTCGGTGATGTCGGTGAATGTAGCATAAACGAATTCCCCGTCTGTAAATGTCTCTGTTATAATTTCCTTTTCATTGCCGTCCTTACAAACAATTGTACTGACAGAGTAGTCTTTTCCATTAGAATTTCCAAGCAAATAGTTGTTATACTTATCCAAGTATGGCTCTAAGAGTTCCTTTCTATATTTTTCATTCGGATATACCTTATCGAACCACACATAGACACTCGGTATATCCTCAATGGAGTATCCAAAAAGATCTGTAAATCTATTATTCGTAAAAAGGATATTCAAATTTCTATCGGCATAGGACATGGCAATCGGAAGATTTGTAGCAGCCCTCCTAAAGCGGTCCTCACTTTTCCTTATTTGATCCTCCCCACGCTTGCGCTCTGTAATGTCGCGTACGAAAAACATGTAATACTTTTCACCTCTGACTGAAATTATCCGTGTTGATATCAGGCTATATTCCATATTGCCATTATCATATTCAAGCTGTGCTTCCATATTGGAAATTTCTCCAACCCGTAAAAGTTCATCCAGGAAATGCACAAATTTTTCAGTACCTATCCTGAGACCGCACTGGCCAATCGTTTTTCCAATGACCTCTTCTTCCCTCCTTCCGGTTTTTTGAAGAAAGGCATTATTCACTTTCACATAGGTAAAATCCGGCCGGGTGATGAATATGATATCAGGATTCATCTGAAAAGCGGTTGAAAGCTGTTCTTCCGACATCTCCATCGCTTTCTTTGCTTCAATTAGTTTTTTTTGCACCTGTCTTTTATTTGTAACATTGATGGAGACACCAATGACACTTATAACCCTCCCTTTTTCATCAAAAACAGGAAACGTATATGCATCATATGTCTTTCCATCCACCTTTTGAATCCAGCTTTGCGGTTCTCCGGTATAGGTCTTTTGAATACATTCCACTATATCCGGATAAACCTTATACAATTCAAGTATGCTCATTCCTACAACTTCCTCCGGTTTTAACCCAATATTCCATAACCACCTGCCATCCGAAAAAGAAAAACACCGGTTTTCATCCAATGACCATACCATAACAGGCGAATTTTCCAGTAACACCTTCAGCATTCTTTCACTTTTCTGAAGCCTTTTAATCTCGTTATTCAATAACATAATTTGTTCCTCAGATTTGCTGAATTTGGTTTCAGCAGGCATATCCTTCATTTCACGATTACCCTCCATTATGTAAATACTTGATAATCCATACAGTAATTTTATGCATTCGAACTATATCTCAATCAGTCCCACATATCATGCAGCTATATTCCTTTACACAGAAGATTCTTGACACTGCATTTGCGAGCTTATAAAAGTCTCTCTGTCTATATTCCGTCTGTTAATACTTGAAATCATTTTACATATACATAATCAACCAGCATTATTCAGAGCCCTCATTATGCGCGCCTCTAACTCCACCATAGAAAAGGGCTTCGTTACATAATCATCAGCCCCTGTATATAACCCCTTTACAATACTTTCCTTATGCTTCTTTTTAGACAGCATAATAATCTTGGATGAACGCGTAAAGACATTTTCCCTTATCCGTCTGCATACTTCAAAGCCGTCTATATCCGGCAGAACAAGGTCCAATAGGATAGCATCTGGGTGAGTCCTTGCAGCCATAGCTATGGCAGAATTGCCATCTTTAGCGGTAATGACATTGTACCCGATATTGGAAAACCTATCCCGTAAAAGCTTCAATATTGTGCTTTCATCATCCACAATAAGCAATGTTTTCTTTTGGCTTTGCACCTCCGCTTCATTACCATATACAACCACCCTGTTTCTACCACACTTTTTAGCAAAATACATTGCTTTATCTGCATCGCTTACCAATTTCTCAATGCTCTCGTCTTCATCATATACTTGCTTTATACCTGCGCTGAAAGTCACATTCAAATTCATCCCACCTACAGATATCAGCTTGCTGCCAAATCCATGGCGCAATCTGTCTATAGTATTGTAAGCTTTATCTTCTGTTGTATCCGGTAAGATAATAATAAATTCTTCGCCTCCATACCTGTAGATGCTGTCATGACTTCTTATTTTCCCAATTATGTAAGATACCAGTTCCCTAAGAACATAATCTCCTGTTTGATGTCCATACTGGTCGTTGATATATTTATAGTTATCCATGTCTAGAAAAGCAATGGAAAATACCGTACCATTCCGCCTATATCTTTCAAATTCCTCTGATATCCTTAGATTGAAATAATACCTAGAATATGCATCAGTCAAGCTATCTTTAAGAAGTTTTTCCTTGTACTTGCTCGTCCTTCTCATAATCATCTCAACTCTGGTAATGACTTCCCCGATTACAAAGGGTTTGGTAATATAGTCATCCGCACCTGCTTTTATTCCATGGATTTTATCGTCAATGTCCCCTCGGGCGCTTAGAAAAATGATATGAATATCGGAATATTCAGACTTCGCTTTTATTTTCTCCAGTATCTCGTACCCATTCAGCATAGGCATCAGAATATCCAATATGATGATATCAGGTCTGGTAATAGCAATTATATCCATTGCTGATACAGAATCATCACACATATATACATTATAGCCCTCCATGGTAAATGCATTCTCCAACAGCTTTAGTATTGTAATATCATCATCAATCAATAAGATTTTTCCCCTGTCAGGCATATTAACATAATCATCCCTTTCATGGATCACATTATGACCATTGCCCAGGTTTTCAATTTCCTTCTTTATCTTATTAATGGCCATATATATATCCTTCAAGGCAGTCTCATCCAGGGGTTGAGCCTGTTCAACCAAATCCCTTATTTTCGACTCCCATTCCTCTCCAATTGACGCCATATACTCAAGACCTAAGGTAGCAGCTGTACCTTTAATAGAATGGAAGAATCTCAATATCTGTTTTCTATCAGCCTCACGGCATTTGTCCTTGATCACACTAAACAGTTGCTCCATTTCATCAATTTTCTTCCAAAGCTCATCGACAAATACTTTCTGTGCCGTTTCCAATAACCTGTCCACTAATTTATCATCCATTTTCATCACCAGCTTCCCCATCTAACGTAATAATCAGGATATTTCCTGACTGTTCTAT
>CAYYEC010000011.1:0-14475 GCA_964470745.1 uncultured Eubacteriales bacterium
ATCTTGGTATACTGAACCTAAATATTGGCCTTTCATTCTGACGTTCAGCCAGTTGTGGAAAACTACCGGATATAGTAGTGTTGTATACCTTGCAGCTATTGCTGGATTTGACGCTGAGTTATATGAAGCGGCAAGAATAGACGGTGCTTCAAAGTGGCAGCAAATAAAAAAGATAACTATTCCAATGCTTTATCCCATTATGATTGTCCTTTCTCTTCTTGCGATCGGTAGAATATTCAATTCGGACTTCGGCCTGTTCTATCAGGTTCCGCGTGGAGCAGGGGTACTCTATACAACTACTCAGACTGTGGATACATATGTATATAATTCACTGATTAATCTTGCCGATATAGGTATGGCCTCGGCGGCAAGCTTCTATCAATCAATAGTAGGATTGGTCTGCGTATTGGTATCTAATCTCATTGTAAGAAAAATAGACCCCGAAAAAGCGTTGTTCTAAGTGGAGGTATAAATATGAGAGCTAAAACAGTCGTAAAAAATGGTAACATGAACCAAGTTTCGTTTACAACGAATATTTTCTTGAATATATTTTTCCTAGTATTTGCCGCAGCCTGCGTACTGCCGCTGGTTCTTGTAATTTCAGTGTCGTTGACTTCGGAAAATTCAATAGCGTTATATGGCTACAGCTTCATACCCTATGAATTCTCTATGAAGGCTTACGAATATATATTCAAAATGCGTGATGAAGTATTAAGAGCTTACGGTATAACGATATTTGTGACAATTGTCGGAACAATCATCAGCACAATAGCAATATCCATGTATGCTTATCCACTGTCAAGAAATGACTTCAGGTACAAGAAATTCTTCAGTTTCATGGTATTCTTCACATTGATATTCAACAGCGGACTGGTACCATGGTACGTTGTATATGCTCAGGTTCTCCATCTAAAGGATAACATATTTGTGTATATGGTTCCTATGATCGTAAACACATGGTATGTCCTTATAATGAGGACCTTTTACAAGATGAACTTGCCGGATTCAATACTTGAAGCAGCAAGGATTGACGGGGCTGGAGAGTTAACGACTTACATACGGATAGTTTTGCCTCTTTCATTACCGGGTATTGCCACCATTTCTCTATTTCAGTGCCTAAACTTATGGAACGACTGGTTCATCGCCCTAATGTTCATAGAAAACAACAAACTTGTAAACCTCCAGTTCCTGCTTTACAAGATTATGTCCACGATTCAGTATCTCACTACAAATTCAATTGCAGGACAGTTCTTATCGGGTACTGAGCTGGCAAATATGCCGAATGAGTCTGCCCGTATGGCAATGGCGGTTGTAGTAATGGGGCCTATCATTTTAGTTTATCCGTTTTTTCAGAAGTATTTCATCAAAGGACTTACAATGGGAGCAGTAAAGGGCTGAATGCGACACGATGCAGTACAGATAAATGTTTGAAATACTTGATTTTTATTACACAGATTAATTAATGGGTTTGCCCATATTTAATAAAAATAAAGAATTATGAGGAGGAAATGTAATTATGAGAAAATCGGTAAAGATATTTAGTCTACTGGCAGCCTTGATCCTCACAGCATCCATGGTTTTAACAGGATGCGCCAGCAGCAAGAATGGTACTGCTTCATCTAACGGGGCAGCCACTACAGCGGATTCAGCCGCAGCAGGGACTGAACAGAGCGGTGAAGTTACACCTTTGCAAATCTATATGATCGGTGGTAGCCAACCTGTTGATGCAGATGCTGTTATGGATGCAGCTAATGAATATCTAAAGGACAAGATTAATGTCTCAATTAAATTCACTGTATTTGATTATGGGGATTTTCCACAAAAAATGTCAGTTAAATGTGCAGCAGCTGAAAAATTTGATATTATGTTCACATCCTTCTGGACTAGTTCTACAAAGTACAACACATGCGTACAAAACAAATGGATACTTGATATTACAGACATGATGGATAAGTATGCTCCGGAGACCAAGGCAGCTCTTGGTTCAAGCAACCTTCAACTGGCATCTGTCGGCGGAAGATTGTACGGAATTCCCGTGCAAAAGGAATTTGCACACAACTATCAGCTCATGTACCGCAAGGATATAGCTGATCAATTGAATCTTGACATGTCGAATATCAAACAACTGTCAGACGTTGAGCCGATTTTAGCACAGGTCAAGAAGGCTATGCCTACTATATATCCGTTTCAGTCAACGCCGGGCGAGTCGGCAGCAAATACACTCGATTTTGAGCTTCCCAACGGCTTTGACACTCCGGCAGGTATATATCCCGCCTGGGCAGGCAAGACGGGCGATGAAGCTACCAAGATCGTAGATCTGTATGAAACTCCTGAAGCAATGTCACTTTTTACGTTGCTTCACAAATGGTACAACCTGGGTTATATCAGAAAAGATTCCGACACTATAACAAACTTCCTTGGAGATATTACAGTAGGTAAGGTATTTTGTCTGGTACAGCCCGGAAAACCTGGAAAAGACGCAGAATTATCTGCACAGACAAAACAGAACTTCAAAGCAATTGATATTACCCAACCCTATATAGCCCATGATGCCGCAACCGGTGCAATGATGGCAATTTCATCAACCTCTGCAAATCCTGATAAGGCACTGCAATTCCTGAATCTTTGGAATACTGATAAATACATCAACAATCTTATGGTATTCGGAATAGAAGAAAAGAACTATAGCGTGGTTGATAAGGAAAAAGGCATAATAAAGCTTATAGGTGACGGTTATGGACGTGCAGGCTCAGGCTGGTCACAGGCCAACCAGTTCCTGAACTTTGTAACGACTACAGAAGATCCTGAGAAATGGGAAAAGTTCAAGACGTTTAATGCGAAAGCCTTAACTTCAGCTGTTCCGTCAGACTTCGTATACACTCCTGATAATATGAAGACTCAGATAGCAAATGTAGCGGCTGCAAAGAAGCAGTATATAAGCGTTCTTGAATGTGGTAAGGGTGATCCTGCCAAATATATCCCATTAATGGTTGAGAAATTCAAGGATAACGGACTTGATGACATAATCGCTGACATGCAGAAGCAACTTGACGCGGCATTGAAGAAATAATTTTACAAATTAAAAAAAACTTTTCATCAATATTTGAGGCTGTGTATAAACAGAGCCAAGCTGGTAAGGTCATTCACCGAGAAATCGGTGGGTGACTTAGCTGGTAGGTTATTAGATTAAGAACACAAATGATCTGGAGGGCCTTCAACTGTCCTGCGGATTTTTTGTGCCACAAGTGGATGGAATGCTACAGCATCGGCTTTGTTAACATTACTTCTGTTTTGGAGGATATGCAAATGAATATACTTAGTTTTAGGTGTAGGATCAACATGGCTAACCAATTCGAATTCCATATGGATTCCATGTCATCCATCTAAAGATTCGGGATCTTGCTTATGAGGCTATTGAAAATTTAAAATGACAGTTGAATTGAGAGAGAGATGCATGTATAATTGAATATAGGATCGAACATACTCTAAATTATTTAGTTTTCGATATGGAAGTACTTAAGGTAGAGGATACATTATGATTAAATTTTTTTTTAAAAATATTGCCAGGATAATTACAATTTCATTCATAATCATTACCTTTCTTCCTGTCTCAGGGGTGTGTATTTATGCATATAGCTGCCTTTCAAAAAATATTTACAATGATTATTATGACAGGGTACAACAGGTTGTAAGCGGTATCGACAGCAACCTCAGTATTTATTTTAATAACTTGAGCCACATCACGGATAGTATCTTTGCTTCCAACATTACCCAATCCGCATTGGTCAATATGGCCAATACAGAGAAGGAAAAAATGATAAGGGATCAGGCATTGGAAGCGTACATCAACAATCTGCTGGGAAGTAGAGCGGATATTGCTTGTGTATCTTTTTATTCAACAAACAGAGAAATATTTGAATATAACATCTGGCGATTACGGGAAATCAACCCTTCGGTTTCGGATGTCATAAAGAAACTTAAAATTCAAAATGGCAAATTTACCATATTCGGTCCAAGGTATCAGATATCCGACAATGGGTTCCAAAGAAATTTCATTACCGTAGGAAGGCAAATTAAAAGCATGGACAACGGAGCTACCATAGGATATCTGGTCATGGATATTGATTACAATATGCTAGGGGAAACCATAGGTATGCCCTTCAATAGTGATAGCAGCTCATTATTTATAACCGATATGAATGGTAGTGTCGTTTATAACAGCGAAAATTCCAACGATGTTACAAAGCCTTTTGAACAAACTGCTGCATATCATAAATTTGCGGCAGGAGGAAAAAATATGTCCGTATTGATAGGAAGCCATTACTTTGAATGGATCTACCGGATACTTTCAAACGGCGAAGAGCTGTTCGCCGAATTATTCAATGTGTCATTCTCATTTGTGACAGTTGGGATTATCTCGCTTACTGTTTTTTTATTGTGTTCCATCCTTATTTCCAAAAATGTCTCAAAACCGCTCCGTAGGCTTGAAGAAGCTATGAGTACCGCGGAAAGCAGAAATTTCAACACATATGTACCGGACATTTACGCCTACGAGGAGGTCAGCCGTTTGACAAGGCGGTTCAATGTCATGCAGGTTGAAATCCAAAGACTTCTTGATAATGAAAAGGAATCCTGGAGAAGAGAAGCCGAATCGGAATATAAAGCGCTGCAGCTTCAGATCACACCACATTTTTTATACAATTCACTTGAAAATATCAATAGTCTTGCCATGATGCACGGCAGGCGAGAAATTTCCGAGATGGTATTGAGCCTGGCAGGCATTTTTAAATATAATATGAGGTATGATTCTAAGATTGCAACGTTTGAAGATGAGATAAAGCATGTCAAAAACTACTGCATGCTCCAGGCAGTCCATTTTCAGAACAGGTTCGATATCCGGTATGACGTCGATGAGAAATATATGGACAGGGAAGTAGTGAAATTCATGCTTCAGCCGTTGGTGGAAAATTCTATAAACCATGGGATTAAGGAAAAGGGTGTAGGCAATCTCATATCTTTAACCGCATATGAGGCAGAACAGGAATTTGTGGTGCAGGTCTCAGATAATGGGGCAGGTATGAGCTTGAATAAGGAAGATCAGCTGAGAAAGCTTTTGAACTTGCCAAGTACGGAATTGTTCCGCATCGGGAAGGAAGGCTCCCATATAGGACTTGTCAATGTCAATCTGAGATTGAAGCTTCAGTATGGGGAAAAAGCGGGTATTACCTTTGAAACCTCAAAAAATGCAGGAACAATTATGTATATCCATATTCCAATGCGTCATCAAGAAGATTATTAAGAGAGGTGCTTTATGTACAGAATACTGATTGTAGATGATAATCCGCTGATTCGTATGGGCATGAAAAATATGATACAATGGGGGCTCTTCTATGCGACACTGGCAGGCGAAGCTGAAAATGGAGAGCATGCACTTCAGCTGGTTAAGGAGCTGGAGCCGGATCTCATTATTACAGATATCCGTATGCCCGGTAAGGGCGGATTATACCTGTTGGATCAGATACAAAAGAATTATCCTGAAATCAATACTATAGTCATAAGCGCATATGATGAATTTCAATACGCAAAAGAGGCTTTAAAGGCAGGAAGCATTGACTACATACTGAAGCCTATCGACCCCGAAGAACTCAACAAGGCAATTAAAAAAGCGTTCAATAATAAATCATCAGGAATAGCGGAAACTGCAGAAATGATCCGGAGCTCACGGTACGACGTGATTATGGCACTAAAGCCAGAAAGGAATTATAACATTTCCGACCTTTCAGAGCTTGAAGGCATCAAGATGGGAAAGATGGAAGACCTCTTCTTTATATTATGCTCCGAGCAGAATGCTCATTCAATAGAGAGGCTTTTGTCCCGGCGTTTGAAGGGCTGCTTTCTTCTCGGAAGGCAGAATACGGAAAGAGGCGAATCTCCGGAAAGCCTTTGGAGGAAAGCGGTTTATGATGCTGCAGGGCAGATACTCAGGAAATCTCATAAACAATTCCATTCCTACCATGGGGATTGTCTGAATCAAGAGAAAATCGCACTGTATTGCACTACTGGCAATGCACGAAGCTTAAAGGAGATGTTTCACGGACTGATTGCCTCGGCTCTGTCCGAAGAAAAACTTGAAATTGGGGGATTTATAAAGAAAATCAGCAGCTTTTTGCAGATACTTATGTCCATTGACCAGAAGACTTTTACGGAACTGAGGAAACTTTTAGATAAGGTGGAGTGTCACGAAAGGCGTCTGGTCTATTTCAGTCTGGACGAACTGGTATACAATATAGATGAAATGATAGACAGGATTTGCCAGGAGTATTCCAGAATACTTGGTAATAAGAAGGACCTTGTTGCAAGGGTGAAGGACATGGTAAGGAAAAATTATAACTATAATATCTCCCTCCATGAGATTGCACAACTTTTTTTTGTAACTCCTTCATATTTAAGCAGATTGTTCAAGCAGGAGACAGGGACGAATTTAAACAATTACATCACCATGATCCGTATGGAGAAGGCAAAACAGCTTCTGGAAGAGACAGATGAAAAGGTAAACGATATAGCCCGTATGGTAGGTTATCAGGCACCGAATTATTTTGCACGGGTATTTAAGAAGTGCAACGGTTATGCTCCAAGTGATAAGCGCCTTAAATGATAAAAAAATCCTTCTGTTAGTGCAAATTTTTGCGTGGGAAGCATTGAAACTATCACAAATAATTACGATGTAACACTTATGAAAGGATAGCCCAAAAAAATTATGGAGCATGTTTATTATGGAAAGGGGGGAGGATATGGAAAGAGCTATTGCCATTATTACAGTATTGATAATAATCGGATACCTATTTGCAGGTTGCTCCGGGAGTGCAGTGAACACAAGCAGCAAGGCCGTTACCGAGACGAATGCTTTTATGCCGGCTTCTAAAACTCAAGCGCATGGGAAATGTGAGATTACTTACCTCACATGGGCACAGTCAAATGACGGTTTTTATCCGCAAAGCATGATAAATGCTTTTGAAGCGAAATATCCATGGATCATTGTAAATTTCGAAATAGGCTCCACATTTGGAGATACGTATCAACAGACACAGAAAGTAAAATTCCTGTCTCATGACGAAATTGACGTTACAACATTGCTTCCGAATACATATAAGGATTATGTGAGCGCCGGATATCTTGAAGAGCTTTCCGGAGCGCCATATCTAAAGAATTATTCCAGTTCATCCCTTGGTGAGGTCACGCTAAATGGCAAGATATACGCAATTCCTTATGCAAAAGATGTGGAAGGCGTAATGTATAATAAGGATCTTTTTACGAAAAACGGCTGGCAAGTCCCAACCTGCCAGGAGGATTGGCTTGTACTCTGTAACACAATTGCTGCAACAGGTGTAACTCCAATGGTAAACGGCGCAAAGGATGCATGGCCTCTGGCTCATGAAGTCATGCCATTTATGCATGAGTTGTATGTCAATAATCCTGATATTTTTGACAAGATTAAAAATGGAGATGCCAAGTATACCGACAACATTTTTGTCGACTGCTTCACAAAGATTCAGGGCTATTTCAACAGCAAGGCAGTGTCAAAGGACGCCATTGGTTTGACCTATGACAAGGCTGCAGCTTATTTTGCAGTGGGAAAAGCCGCAATGATATGTCATGGAGAATGGGCTATGGATTCCATCAAAGGCGGAAAACCTCATTTTGAAATCGGAGTATTCCAGATTCCGGCCAATAAAAAGGGTGAAGAACAGGTTGGAGCTGCGGAAATCGGACAGTTTCAGGCTATTGCATCCTGTAGCAGGAACAAGGATGCGGCGCAAAAGTTTCTGGATTATATGTCCAGCAAAGAAGGGGCACAGTACTTTGCAGATTGCATGGGCAATTTCACTCCGGTCCAGGATGTAAAAACAGCAGAAAAAGAGCAATGGTGGGATATCATTAATGCAAAAAGCGTTCCGTTTTACTATGACCAGATGTATTTCGGAGCCTCTACCGAATTATACAAACAGCTGCAGCTAATGTACATCGAGGATACCACAGTGGAGGATGCCCTGAAGAGCATTCAGGAAGCACAGGATAAACAAAGAAAGTAGAACTTTATGCATGGCATTATGATATTCATTTCAATATGAGCTTCACGAGCTGATTTAAATTTTGATGCCAATATGTAAAGTAAAGAGATTGAAAGAGCGATTTAACACTTTCAGTCTCTTCAATATTTCCTTAACTCCTAATATATTTATTCTCCATTAAACTATTTAAGCTTTGTGTTCTCAATACCTGATGCTATAGCTCTGGCTATCTTATCTCTAAAGGAATCTATCGTTAATAATTTCAGTTCATTTGTATTGGTTACATATGCTGTTTCAACAAGCACACCGGGTATATTTGAGCTTCGAAGTATATAAAAATTTGCTGTTTGACAGTTGTTAGATTGCCTTTTAAAGCCGCTAACTGTAATATTGTTTAATGCCTTTTGAATGTTTTGAGCCAAAATTTTGGATTCTGGCAGCTTATTATTATAAAAGACGATTGATCCAGAACTAGAAGGGGACTCCGGATAACTATTTACATGGATACTAACAAAGCAATTTGCCTGGCTTTTATTAATTATATTTGTTCTTGCATCTAAATCTTTCATTTCTCTGGTACCAGATATATTTGAAAGACTATCTAAAGCTATATCTTTATTCCGGGTAAGGTCAATAGTGTATCCGTCTTCGTCAAGATAGCTTTTTAATTTCTTTGAAATATCAAGAGTAATTTCGCTTTCTATAACATTTCCTCTTGATGTTCCTTCATCAATACCTCCGTGACCCGGGTCAATCACAACTTTGATACCATTATATTTATTTAAAGCAGAATCAATTTTAACATATGTAAGTAAGTCCATTACACCTGAAACCTTTAAATTATACTGTTTTTGAAAATTCTTCACAGAAGCTTCAGTAATGTCGCCGAAATAACCTGTAGGCTCTTGATTAAAGAATTGCAATTTTTTTAAATTGCTTTGCAATTCAGTAATATCTTTGTTACTCATTCCTTTTTTTAGGTCAGGTTTGCTTAATAATATATTAATTTTACTATATGTAGCTGTACCAACATTTCCGTCAACGCTTAAGCCGTGATCCTTTTGAAATTTCTTAACAGCAGCTTCAGTAATATCCCCAAAATAACCAGTGGGATCTAGATTAAATAAATCTAACTTTTTTAAATCATTTTGTAATTCTACAACATATTCGCTATTCATTCCTTTTTTAAGAATTGAATTTGTCGATATTGTTGTTATAGTAATCTTAGATTCATTAGAATGTATAATACTATCTATCATTGAAAGTGTTTGTGTTCCAACAATACCATCAGTGTCCAAATTGTATTTCTTCTGAAATTTTATTACAGCTGTTTCAGTAATGTCACCAAAATATCCTGTAGGATCAATATTAATAATACCTATTGTTTTTAATTTTTCCTGGAGTTGTGATACCATATCACAAGTCATACCTTTTTTTAGGGGAATGTTTGAAGAGGCAAATGTTGATTGTATGGAGAGAATGGTAAAAATTAGAAATATGTACATATATATTCTTTTGTTTTGTAGCATTACGTCAATAAACTCCTTTTTTAGGGTGTTAATATATGGTTTGTTTATAATTTATATTAAATTATACTATAATATTTTAACCCTATCAAAGGTAAAATAAACTATGTAAATAAAATATTTGTTTATATATAACGCACTTAACAAACTACATGTACTGTAATCGCATTTATGCGGTATATAGCTTTAGGTGTATGATTTCGCACTTATTATATTAAAAAATGTTAAGGGTTAAGTGCAAAGCATATAGTTTAATAGGAAGCGGATATCCATAAGTAAATGTTTGATTTTTGAGAGCGTCCCCATATATATTTCACTTTTTTATTTGAAAAGATGAAATATACATACTATAATATAAACATACCCCTATAGAGTATTAAAGATGAGGAGATTAGTGATGGGAAAAATTGATAGTAACAAACTTGAAACAAAAGAAGATATGTTAAAAAGACTAAGACGTATTGAAGGACAGGTTAAAGGAATTCAAAGAATGATTGAAGAAGATAAATATTGCGTAGATATTTTGACTCAAGTCTCAGCAGTACGTGCTGCCATTAATAAAGTTGGCAGTCTTTTAGTGGAGAAGCACTCTATGACATGTATTGAAAATGTGGTTTCATCTGAAGATAGGGAAAAAGCACTTAGTGAACTCGCAAAGACTATACAAAGCTTCATGAAGTTTGGAGATTAAGATTATACTTAAGATTATTTTTACAAAATCTTTAAAAAGTATGAGCCGGATAAAATTCGGCTCTCTTTGTTATTAATAAGTTTACTTTCATTATTTATCATAGTAGAGTATATTGTGCTAAAAATTTCCAACTTATAAATAGAATTTATATATAAGTCAATAAGTACTTTACAGTATGAAAAGGTATGCTGGAAAAAAGTTTCACTCTACGAAGCCATTCTACATAGCACTAAATTAGATTTATACATCTGGAATGACCCGTTAGAAAAGACTTCAAAGTTAAATTTACTAGTTTAGGGGACATTCTTCTGCTAACGAAGGTCATCCTTGTTGAAGGATGTCCCCATTTAGTAGTAGGAATATAGTAAGTGCTTTGAAACTTTTTGGAAGTATACCTTTTCCGGATGTACTGTAACATACTTATTGATTTTAATATAGTTATAAAAATTCTATTGCATTATTAAAAAAATTTTGTTATTATATACCTATGGGGGGTATATAATAAATAGTGAATTTGAATTACCTAAAGGAGGTAGTATTTATGTCAATTAAAGTATATTCCACACCAACATGTCCTTGGTGTACAATAGCAAAGAAATATTTAACATCAAAAAATGTTCAGTTTGATGACCTTGATGTATCTCGCAATAGGGAAGCAGCAATGGAAATGGTACAGAAATCGGGACAAAGGGGCGTTCCGGTAATTGATATCAATGGAAACATTATCGTAGGTTTTGACCAGACAACTATTGATAAGCTGCTAAGTGCATAGAATAGGGTCTAATAAAGAGAATGCAAGTGGGCATTCTCTTTTTATTAATCATTCGTTTATAGTAGTTGATATTATCAACTACTATAAATAGGAAAATATTTTATGGGGAGATGAGAAGTTGAGAAGAGGTATTGTTTCAAATAGAAGACTAATTCAAGCGTTAGTTGGCGGTTCACTGATAGTTTCAGTTTTTTATTTTAAGTTAAGTCTTTTGTATGTTTTAGGTATAGGTGTTTTGGCAGGAATAATCTTCGGAAAAGTATTTTGCAGATGGATGTGCCCAATGGGTTTTATAATGGAATTAATGCTTGGAAATGACAGTGATGCAAAACAGCAACAATTATATAACTATCATAAGCTTGGTTGTCCTATAGCCTGGATTAGTGGTTTAATGAATCGAATAAGCATATTTAAGATTAAAAGAGATAATAAAAAATGCGTTGATTGTGGCATATGTGATAAAACCTGCTACATTTCATCCTTAAACAAAGACTACAGTCTTTATAAAGAAAGCAAAAAAAGTCCCACACTACATTACAGTTGCTCAAAATGTTTGGCATGTGTAGAAAAATGCCCAACAAAAAGTTTGCAATATAAAATTTAAATTAAACAAAACCCTGTATAGGATATCTTCCAGTACAGGGTTTATTTTTGAATTCTAGGACTGCAAAAATTTAGCGAAACCTCCTGATAAACTTTTTACATTTAAATATCCTTTCAGATAAAGGAACATCACTCCATAAATTGATTGGATACCACCATTGCAATAAATGATAACTTCTTTTCTTTTATCGGGTAGTAACTTGCGATATTGTTTTGGAAGATCATTCAATAAGCAATTTACGGAACCGTGAATTCCATCTTTTTCAAATGCCTCCGAACTTCTTAAGTCTAGAAGGTAGAAATCTTTTGAGATTTTTTGCTTTTTTAGTCTGGACTTGAATTCATCAACATTAAGTAGGTTGAAGCTATTTGGCAGGCTTTCAATAAAAATATCTTCTGATGCTTTAAAATCAGGCAGTCCAAGGAGTGGATTGTGTTTTGCAACTCTATCTTTGACTACAAATGTGGTGAAATCCATCTTCAGATTTTTTTGTATAATTATATCATGTCCAAGACAGAGTCCCATTAAAATAGTAAGTTGGACACCAGCAGAATTTAGGATATTTGCCTGTCCAAGGGGGTTACAGGACACAATGTTTTTGGTTTTACTCTTGTTTATTTGAGATTCCTTAATGCCATCAACAGTACATGAAACCATTGTAGGCTTATAGCCTTCCTGTTCAAAATATTCTCTTAAAAGTATGGCTTCCTTTTCCATTCCATAACAATATGCAACACCAATACTAGTATATCCACGTAGTTTTAAATATTCCATAATTTCTTCAAGACGCGTAAGTGTACCGGCTCTACCATCATCAATTAACATTGAGGCAGCATTTGTATAATGTTGAATATCCTGTAATGAATAGTTTTTCAGGTATTCATCACTTCTATCAAAACAAGGGTCTGATTTCCTACAACCTTTTAAACTACATTTTGTGCAATCCATATCTACCTCCCGGAGTATTAAATAATATTTATAAAATATAAGAAGCTGCTGACAAAAAAAGTTTGCCAACAGCTTGGGGGTTATATTTAAAAATCTGTATATAATAATATTATTATATTATACTTATAGGGGGTATATGTCAAGAGGCTATGTAAAATTATTTTATTTAACAGCTATGATAAGTGTATTTTGTATATTACAATTTAAATTATTTTTTTGTCAGCAAAAACTAGTTGACAAATATGAGAAGGATTGCATATTATTTTAATATCTCAGGGGGGATTGAATGTTCACAATAATACTTTACTTACTAACATTTTGCTGTTGAAAAGCTTATGAGTAAGACAGAAAAAACTTTAGTTTATGAAAATGCAAGTGCATTAGAGTGAATTAAGTGTGATTTAAATTAGAAATATTAGTATATCATAATAAATTAAGAGGTGAATGGCTTGAAATTTAAAGATACAGTTGTTGTAATAACAGGTGGAGGACAAGGAATAGGAAGAGTTGTTTCAAGGGCCTTTGCAAATGAAGGAGCATTTGTTGTCATTGCTGACTTTGATGAGGAGGCAGGTATTGAAAACCAGAATTATATAAATAATAATTCTGGAAAGGCTATTTTTATAAAAACAGATGTAGCAGTAGAAAAAGATGTTATCAATTTGCTTGCAAAGACAACAGAAATATATGGAAGAGTTGACATTCTTATAAATAACGCAGGTATAGGGTCAGATGGTGATATTTTTACAAGAAGCATGGAGGAATGGGATCGAGTAATCGCAGTAAATTTAAGAGGTACATACATGTGCTCCAAATATGCAGCAGAAATAATGAGGAAACAAAATAAAGGTATAATAATAAATATTGCTTCAACTAGAGCATTTATGTCAGAGCCAAACACTGAACCATACTCTGCTTCAAAAGGGGGTATCATTTCCTTGACACATTCGCTTGCTATAAGTCTTGGTGAATATGGTATTCGAGTTAATTCTATATCTCCAGGATGGATTGAAGTATCAGAAAATAAGAAAAGCTCTATTGCGAAGGTTCCTCATCTTTCAAATAGAGACCATAAACAACATCCTGCTGGTAGAGTAGGAAAAGGAGAAGATATAGCTTCAGCATGCTTTTTTCTTGCATCAAATGATACAGGATTTATTACAGGCACAAACATAGTTATAGATGGTGGAATGACAGTAAAAATGATATATGAGGAGTAAATCTTATGGAATAGCATAGGCTACTAAAAATTAAATATTTTACTTGGGAATGAGTTAAAAATAGCCACTTAAAAATAGGGAAGTTATTATTTACTCATTTCTTAATCCTAAAACACTGCTGGGAATTATTGGTGGTGTTTTTTATTTTTAAAAATAAATATGTCCTATGGATAGATACAGTAATGTAAACTAATGTATATTTTGAATGGGAAATATATAAAAAAACATATTTACAAATAAATTACAAAATAGTATAATGATGTTTGTGAATTAATATGGAATATTTTAAGAAATTTTATTGGAAAATAGTTTAATTAAGTTTAATTATCAAGCTATTTGTAAACAATTTGAACAAATCGTATTATCAGGAGGTTAATTATAATGATAGATATTCATAGTCACATAATTCATGGAGTTGACGATGGCCCGTCAACAATTGAAGAGTCATTAAGAATGGTTGAAGAAGCAGAAACACTAGGGATAAAGGTTATTGTAGCTACGCCACATTTTCATGAAAATATTTTTGACAGTGATAAAATTACATATCATTTTGAAGAATTAATTCATAAAGCATCTATGTATAATGTATCAATAAAAAAAGGTTATGAAGTTTTTATAAATCCGTATATTATAGGATTAATCAAG
>CAYYEC010000011.1:14485-20194 GCA_964470745.1 uncultured Eubacteriales bacterium
AAATTTTAACCATTGAAAATTCTGCTTTTATGTTAATTGAATTTCCATTTAATGCCGTTGTTGGTCATGAGTCTGATACAATTGCTAAAATTAAAGCAAGTAAAATCACGCCAATAATTGCTCATCCTGAGAGAAATAGAATTCTTATGAGGGATATTGAAAAGTTTAAAAAATATAGTTCATCTGGATGTTTGGTTCAAATTGATGCAGCTAGTATAATGGGGATTTATGGGTTAAATGTTAAAAATCATGCAAAAAAACTAATGGAATTGAATCTAGTAGATATTGTAGCTTCTAATGCCCATCACTATGGCGATTACTCTGATTGGTATATGCATGCATTTTATAGAGTATGTAAATGGCTGGGAGAAGAATATGCAGAAAAATTATTCAATAAAAATCCCATTGGTATTTTGGAAAGTGAGTATGGAAAAGTAGAACAGGCAATTTAGAAACTGGAGGGAGATTAGAATAAATGAAAGAATTACAGCTAAATGTTCAAAATATCGTAAATCAAAAAGCATTATTTTATAATGTATCAAATTTCTACATTTTATCCAAAAGAATATTTGATGTTATCTCATCTTTTATTGGTATAGTTGTTCTATTACCTGTTTACATTATAGTAGCATTATTAATAAAGATAGACTCAAAAGGAGCAATACTTTTTTCTCAAGAAAGAAAGGGTTACAAAGGAAAAAGTTTTAAAATGTATAAATTCAGATCCATGGTTACAAATGCTGAAGAACTATTAAAAGAGCTAGAAGAGAAAAATGAAGCCAGTGGGCATATGTTTAAAATCAGAAATGATCCAAGAATAACAAGGATAGGAAAATTTATTAGAAAAACAAGTATTGATGAACTACCTCAACTTTTTAATGTACTTAAAGGCGATATGAGTATAGTGGGGCCTAGACCACCAATAGTCAGAGAAGTAGCTCAGTACGATTCATGGCACAATCTTAGATTGTCGGTGAAGCCAGGTCTTACGGGCTTATGGCAGATAAGTGGAAGGAACGATATTGGATTTGAGGAAATGGTAAGGCTGGATCTAAAGTATATAAGAGAAAGAGGATTCTGGTATGATTTTAAAATAATTATAAAGACAATCCCGGTACTACTAGGTGACAGCAAGGCATTTTAATCAAAATTTATGAAACTATTTACGGCAAGTATACAATTAATAGCAGAGGATATAAAATGATTAAATGAACAAAAGCAGAATAACAAAATTTTTTATTATATGGAGTATAATTATATTTATATTAGTATTAATGTTTATATTTTCAAATCAGACTGGCTATTATTCAAACAGAATTACAGCAAAAATAACTGAATATATTATTGCTATAGATAAAAATACATATATTTTGGGGTGTAATAAAAATTATATTTTTCGAAAAATAACTCATTTTACTGAATATTTTATTTTAGGATTTTTTGTACTAAGAGGAATTAAATTTTTTAAAGCAGGAAGAAATAGAATTATATTTATTTCTTTATTGTTTTGTCTGGCTGCAGCTTGTTTTGATGAGGTTCATCAGATATTTGTTCCAGGTAGAGAATCCAGGCTTTTCGACATAATAATAGATTCGGGTGGATCATTATTTGGAATAGTACTGTCTGAATTTAGTGGCTTCTTTAATTTTAAACAGTACAGGAATTGAAGAAGTAAAGGAGTTTTATTTGATGAATGAAAAAGAACGATATTACATAGTGATTATACTAATTATAGGGATATTAACAAATATAATAATAAAAAATATAACTAAATTAGAGATATATAAAGATGTTATTTTTCAAAATGAAAATGTGAATGAAGCTAAAGAGAGTAATAAACCTGTTTCTTCTAATAATAAGAATTTAGATGCCCTAAAGATTAAAAATTTAATTAATGCAGAGAAAAATGAGTTGAATGAAGATGAAAAAAAAATAGAATCAGATGTACAAATGGTTCAAATAGGTAGAAAGATAGATACAAATCAAAGTAGTAATAATGATAATACAAATAGGAGTATCCGAATGATTAAAACTGGTTCTGTAAAGAAGTCAAAAACAGACATACTGGAACAAACTGTATTTGCAGCCGGGCCAAGTCCTAATATACTAGAAAATGGGGAAATTATTAATATACTATTTTTGGGTATGGACAGGACTGTGGATAGAGATAAGACATTAGGAGTTTACAGGACGGATACAAATTTTCTTGCTAATATAAATCTTGATACAAAAAAGATTCAGATTTTATGCATTCCTAGAGATACGTATGTCTATATACCTATAATAGACAAATATGACAAGATTAATCATGCATATGTGTGGGGAGGTATGGGTAAGAAAGGTATTCAAAGTACAATGGATACTGTAAATAGGTTTATAAAGTATGATAAGATAGATTACTATTTTGCAATTGATATGGAGCCGATTCCAGATATTGTAGATGATATTGGAGGAGTAGATTTAGATGTTGAAATTGATATGAAAAACCATGGTGCAAATTTGTCTAAAGGATTTCAGCACTTATATGGAGAAAGTTCATATCAATATATTCACTGGAGGTACTCTGGTGATGGAGATATTGGTAGGATAAAGCGCCAGCAGAGGTTTGTTAAAGCTATGTATTCAAAACTTAAAGATTCTAAACAATTAGTAGAGGCTGTAGAGTTGGTATTTAAATACAATAAATATATTAAGACTAATATGAATCCTATTAAGTTAATATCAATTGCCAAGATAGCAGCTGACATAGAAAAAGAGGATGTTTCTTACTACATGGTACCTGGAAATTTTAAGAATATAAATAAAATATCCTACTGGAGTATATCTGAAAAACAACTAGATTCAATTTTGAAAGAAATCTTTTCACGTTGAAAATATATAGTCAAATGATATGTATTCTAATCCATTTGCTGTTATTGAATACACGTCAAAAGCCCAAAGAAAACAAATAATGAAATAAAAACTTTTGTGGAAATATATTAAAATACTTGATATATATGGGAAAATACTATATATTAATGTAATAAAAATACATTTATGGTTATAAAAGTGTTTCGGCCTTTTATAATGTGAATGTTGTCATATCATTAGATATATAACGCTACTGGAATATATTACATAGTTTATACTTTATTATTGCGTTATATATCTTTAGGAAAATGATTTCGTACTTATTTCATTTTAGTATGTAAAGGATTAAGTGCGAAACATATAACTAATTATTTGGCAAAAACCATTTAATATGGCGAAGCTATGTCAAAAATGAGGGAAAATTTTATAATATAAAGGGATAAATATGATAGATAAAAATAAAAAAGCTTTTATTGACATTCATACCCATCTTTTACCAGTACAAGATGGGCCTAAAAATATGGCACAGGCAATACAAGCAATTCAAATAGCAATAAACAGTAAAATATCAACAATGATAATGACACCACATTTTTTTTCAGATGATTCTGAATATGATAAAAAGCTCATAGTGAATACTTTTAATGTTTTAAAAGAAAAAATTGAAGAACAGAATATGACAATTGAAATATTTTTAGGTAATGAGATAAATATTGATAATAAAACCATAGAATTAATAGAAGCAGGTAAGGTGTTAACTTTGGCAAATACAAAACATGTACTTGCAGAGTATCCATTTTATAATATTCCAGTTAATTACGAATACATAATCAGTGAAATGGTAAATAAAGGGTACTTGCCAATTATAGCACATCCAGAAAGAAATATTCTTACAAATAAAATATACCATAAGGTTTTAGCTTTAAAAGAAATACAAGCTATAATACAAATCAATGCTGCATCAATATTAGGAGAATATGGATCAATGGAGAAAAATAATGCAAGACAACTCTTAACTTATGGTCTTGTAGATATAGTAGCTTCAGATGCACATTCAAAGTTTAGGCGTTCCGCCAATGTTATGGATAAAGCATTTAAAAAAGTATGTAAGATAACAAATGAAGAATATGCTTTGAAGTTATTTCATGAAAACCCTTTAAGTATAATAAAATCTGCGTTTTGATATATTTAATTAAGTTATATTAAACACACAAATGATTCTATATTGAATTAATATTGATATTTGTGCGTTTAATGAGTTTTATGGGTTTAAATTTCGCATAAGTTAAATTAAAATGTAGAATCATTTACGCGAAATTTATAATATAAAATTTAGAAAAAATGGAGAATTACATCAATGAATCAAGTAAGTCAAGTAAACCAGATTAAATCAGAATTTCTGTTTCCTGTAATTGTTGAATTATTAAATAATAGTGTTACAGCAAAAATATCAGTAACAGGTGGAAGTATGTACCCTTTTTTAAGAGAGTTTATAGATAGCGTAGAACTATGTAAAAAAAGTTTTAATGAGTTAAAAAAGGGCGATATTGTTTTAATTCGCAGGAAGAGTGGAGCATATGTATTACATCGTATACTACATAAATGGAATGATTGCATCTACATTGTTGGTGATGCCCAGCAATGGGTAGAAGGTCCCTTATTACCGGAACAAATAATTGCAGGTGTATCAAAAGTATGGAGACAGGATAAAGAAATAAAATGCTCTAATAAATACTGGAAACTTCTTGTGTGGTTTTGGCTTAGAGTTTTACCATTTAGATATTTCTTATTAAAGATATATAAAATGGTTATAAGATTAAAAAATTTTTTTTGTGGAGGAAATGAAGCTTAATGAAGTTATTGCAGGTTATTAAATGGATATACATACAGACAAAATCACACATATTTTCAATTATAATAATAATTTTTATTGGTTTAATATTAGCATTATCCAGCGTAGGTTCGGCTATAGCATCAAAAAAGTTAATTGATTATGCAATTGAAATGGAGAAAAGTTCTGCCATATCAGCAGCAGTTGTATTTTTCATGCTTATTTTATTACAGATTGGATTAAGGGCGGTTTCATCAATAAAATCAGTTAAAGTCTCAGAACAATTGTCAAATAATATTCGCTTAAATATTTATAATAGCGTATCAAAAGCCAGGTGGGATAATTTTATTGTATATCATAGTGATGATGTGCTTACAAGAATGACAAGTGATATAGAAGTTATAACTAATGGGATTGTAAATGTTTTACCAGGAATTATTACTTTAGGGATTCAATTAGTAGCTGCATTTATCACTTTAATCTATTATGACTCCATTTTGGCAATTCTTGCATTTCTAATTGGTCCATTATCTATATTGTTCTATCGTTGTTTTAGCAAAAAATTAAAGCAACTGCATATAAAAATACAAGAATCAGAGGGGGTGTATAGAGGATATATTCATGAATGTATACAAAATATGACTATTATTAAAGTTTTTTCACTTGAAGAAAAAAGCAAGGAAAAAATAAGTAAGCTTCAAACTAATAGAATGAACTGGGTTGTTAAAAGAAATGGAATAAATGTAACAGCCAGTTCCGTTCTTTCTTTTGGATACTACCTGGGATTTATGCTTTCATTTACATGGGGAGCATTTAGATTATCTCAAGGTTTAACCAGCTTTGGTACATTAACAGCATTTTTTCAACTTGTAAGTCAAATACAAGCACCTATTAATGCAATTGCGCCGTCATTACCGCAATTAATTGCCGAAGAAGCCTCAGCTTTAAGATTAATAGAACTTGAAAATTTGCAGCAAGAAATATTAGAAGCTGAAAGAAGGGTGGAAGATTATAGAAGAAATAACTTT
>CAYYEC010000012.1:0-19548 GCA_964470745.1 uncultured Eubacteriales bacterium
GGAAGCATACCTTTTCCGGATGTACTGTAACATACTTATTGATTTTAATATAGATAATATTTAAATTAATAAAATGCTTACTGTTGCATAAATATACGAATTGATGTATAATTATGCAGAAATGATTAGTGAGGTGATTTTATGAATTCAAATTCTTCAAGCAATAAGATGGAATATTTAAGTGAGGCAAAGAAGTCAATTCTATTTACAGCATTAAGGCCAGATATTGTTATGGAACGTGGCAGGGGAATGTATCTTTGGGATATCAATGGGAAAAAATATTTAGATTTTATTGGTGGTTGGGCTGTTACATGTTTAGGTCATTGTCCGGAAGCTATTAGAGAAGCTTTGAAGGATCAATCTGATTTATTAGTGAATGCTAGTCCAACTTTTTATAATAAACCTATGGTTGAATTTGCAAAACTACTTACAGATATCTCATGTTTTGACAGAGTATTTTTTACCAGCAGTGGTGCTGAGGCTAATGAGGGTGCAATAAAGCTAGCAAGAAGGTATGGTACCAAATTTCTGAATGGTGCATTTGAAATTATAACAACTGTAAATGGGTTTCATGGAAGGACTCTTGCTACTATGTCAGCAACAGGGAAAAAGCAATGGGAAAAGCTTTTTAATCCTAAAGTTCCGGGATTCACTCATGTTCCTATAAATGACATGAATGCTATTGTTGAAGCTGTAAATTCAAAAACATGTGCAATTATGATAGAACTGATTCAGGGAGAAGGCGGAGTTTATTCAGTAAGTGAAGAATTCATTAGAAAATTAAGAAAACTATGCAATACCAAAGGTATTCTGCTTATATTTGATGAGATACAAACTGGAATTGGTCGTACGGGAAAAATGTTTGGATATGAGCACTATGAAGTAGAACCCGATATAATGACACTAGCAAAGGGTATTGGTGGAGGATTTCCACTATCTGCCATGTTAACCAAGGAAAATTTTAATATATTTGAAGTAGGAGATCAGGGTGGCACATATTCAGGACAGCCTCTTGCAATGGCAGTTGGACTTGCTGTGGTCAATGAGGTTATAAATAGGAATTTACCTCAAAATGCTGAAATTCAAGGTCAATATATTATTAATAATTTATTACGTATAAAAGGAAAATACAATTTAAAAAACATTAGAGGAAAGGGATTATTAATAGCATTTGACTTACCATATGAAATAGGTAATGAAATTGTTTTAGAATGCCTAAAAGAAGGTCTTATTCTTAATTCACCAAAGCCATCAACCATTAGATTAATACCTCCTTTGATTGTCAAAAAAGATGAAATTGACATGATGATGGATATACTTATTACTGTTTTGGATAAATATACTAAAAATGGTAATTAGATGACTTAATTATTGAAGGGAATATACTTTATGAAGAATGTATTTGAAGAGGTCAAAATAGGTAATATTACTTTTAAAAATAGGATTATTCGATCAGCTACCCATGAGGGTATGGCTGATGAAGATGGAAAGCCAACAGAAATGCTTATTCGGAAATATGAAGCTTTGGCAAAAGGTGAAGTCGGGGCGATTATTACGGGCTACGTAGGTATTCAGCAAAATGGGAAAGCTCCACTTTGTAACATGTTGATGATTAATAGTGATGAGCATATTGATGCTTATAAAGAAATGGTCAAAAAAGTACATAGATATAACACCCCAATTATTATGCAAATTGCTCACTGTGGAAGGCAGACAAGATCAAAAATTACTGGATTTCCAACAGTTGCGCCTTCTCCAATAAGAGATAATCTGTATAGAGAAGATTTACCACTGCAGTTGTCTGAAAGTGAAATAAAGGATATTATTAATAACTTTGTTCTTTGTATTGAGAGAGCCCAAAAAGCAGAATTTGATGGAGTACAACTGCATCTTGCTCATGGTTATTTACTTTCATCTTTCTTATCACCGCATATGAATAAGCGAAAAGATAGATGGGGTGGAAATACAGAAAACAGATTTAGGATTATAAACGAAATTTTGGAACTGTCTAGAAAAAAAGTCGGTAATTATCCTATACTCGTAAAAATAAACGCTTATGAGAAGTCAAAAGATGGAATGAAAATTGAAGAAGCAGTGAAGATTGCCAAATACCTTGAACAATCAGGTTGTGATGCAATAGAAGTTTCGTGTGGCATTGCTGAAGAAGGATTTATAACGGCAAGAGGTGATTTCCCTTATAACATGATTTTTAGACATAATTATAAAATAAAAAAAATTCCAAAGTTCTTTCATCCATTATTAAAGCCACTTTTAAAGCTAACTATGTCCAGTCCTAAACCGCATTTTTTATATAATTTAAGCGACGCTGAAGAAATAAAAAGGCATGTGAGAATTCCTGTTATTGTTGTAGGTGGAATTAGAAAATTTGAAGAAATTAAGAATATTGTTGAGCAAGACAGGTGTGATTTTGTTTCAATGTCAAGACCATTTATTATTGAAGCTGACATTGTTAAGAAATTCAAGGAATACAAGCAAAACGAATCAAAATGCATTAACTGCAATTATTGTATGATAGGTACAGAAGTACAGCCACTTAAGTGTTACTTTGGAAGAGTATAAGTTGGAACAAGAATTAAAGACACACCCGTGTAAGCTGGTTTTAGACAGGGCTTGGAGATGGCAAAAGTGCAGAACAGAAATAACGTACTATTTCCTATACATTGAAATAGTACTTAGTTTTTGAAACGCTTGTTATTATTATTTCAATTTACTATTTGAATTGTATCAAATACAAGCCAAATAGATGTAATTCTTAAAGGAGAAGAGTATAGCTTTTTATTACAAGGTATTACGAAACATAAGTCTATCATTGATTTTTTTAAATCCATATTTTTCATATAGACCGTGAGCGTCTTGTGTAGCAAGCATTCCTCTGAGATTTTTAAAATGTGAATTGTTGACTATACACTGCATTAATTTTTTTCCAAGACCTTTTCCACGGTAATCAGGATGAATTATTACATCAAAGACATAGAATAAACAGACATAATCAGTTAACACACGTGCAAATCCTATTTGTGTGCTGCTATGATAAACACCAAAGCATTCACAGGACTTAATGGTTGTTTTTATTTGTTCCAGAGTTCTGTCTTTTGCCCAATAGCTTGTAGAAAGAAGTTCTTTAATTACGTTTATATCTAACTGTTTTTTATCATTGCTGATGATATATTTTTCAAAAGTCCATTCCATAAGATATCCTCCTAAATACATTATATGTTTTGCAATAAATCTTTTACATTTTTAATTCAGATATTGCAAAATCATATACTTCTGTCTGTATGTCGCGTATTTCTTACATGTAATGTCTTTAATACAACATATATAGTAAAATATTTATAGATGTTGAACTTTAGAATTAAATTTTAAAATGTAGTTCGACATCTATATTATCTAACGCCTAACTTTTCTGATAAATTTAACTTTATTGTTCGTTATCTATAATATACAGATACTACATTATATATAATTACCTTCATGTGTTATCTTGTTATTTATGATATAATGGTAACAGATTGAATTCAATAGTAGGTTTATTAAACTGTAACGATACAAAAGGGATGAGATTAATGAATAAGTATATAGAGTTATATAATCAAATGAGGCAGGAAATACTGAGTAGTGTATTTAAACCTGGTATGAAGCTTCCATCAATTAGAGTATGTGCAAAGAATTACGGGTTCAGTAATTCAACAGTAATAAATGCCTATGAGAAACTGGAGAAAGAGAATTTGATATATTCAGCTTCCAAAAGTGGCTATTACGTACTTGATACCAATAAGTTAAATAATTTTCATTCTAATAATAATTCTATTGACTTCACACATGCGTATCCCAGTAACGAAATATTGCCATTTAAAGATTTTCAGGCTTGTTTGAATCAGGCAGTAGATGTTTACAAGGAAGAATTGTTTACTTATTCAAAATCACAGGGACTGAAAGGGTTAAGACAAGTTCTTGAAAAGTATCTACAGAACTATCAGATATTTTCATCAAGTGGAAATATTTTCATAACTACAGGTTCTCAACAAGCTTTATTTTTATTGACACTAATGCCTTTCCCTAATGGGAAAAAGAATATTTTACTAGAACAGCCAACTTATGCAGGTATGCTTAAATCAATTGAATTAGCAGGGAAAACGGCATTAGGAATTGAAAGAACTGAAAAAGGAATTGATTTTGAAAGACTGGAAAATATTTTTAGGAATGACGACATCAAATTCTTTTACATAGTTCCTAGATTTCATAATCCTACAGGATATAGTTTTTCTAATGAAGAAAAAAAGAAAATAGTCTACCTGGCACAAAAATATGATGTTTATATAGTAGAAGATGACTACCTTGCAGATTTGGAATTAAATTCAAGAATCGATTCCATATATTCATTTGATCAAACCTCGCATACAATTTATATTAAAAGTTTCTCTAAGACTATGCTTCCCGGATTAAGAATTGGCATTGCTATTATTCCAGATTTAATTGGAAACGCATTTGAAAGATATAAATATTTTAATGATCTTAATACGTCGGTTTTATCACAGGGTGCTTTAGAAATATATATAAAAAGCGGAATGTTAAACAATCATATTAAAAAAGTCAGGGAATTCTATAAAAAAAGAATGGGAGTATTAAAAATGGCTTGTGAAAAAACACTTCCTGAAAAAGTTAAGTATTCAATTCCGAATACAGGCTTTTCTACTGTTATGGAGCTTCCGGAGAATATTCAGGCTGAAAATCTGGCAGAAAGGCTTAAAAGAAAGAATGTATATATTATGCCAGCACAAAAAATGTATTTGCCGTCTTTCTACAGAGAAAATATATTTAAGATTACTATTTGTAATATATCAGAGCAGCAGATTGAAGACGGAATAAATATGATAGGAGAAGAAATTGAATATATGATGAAAAATCAAGTTTGTAAAACAGAACTCATACTAGGGGGGAGGTTTTTGTAAAAAATTTATATATGTAGTAGTTTACATGGCATGACTATATTGGGTGGTTATTGGTTATGTAGCTTAATTACTATATTACTTTTTATTTAGAATTTTGGCCAATTTCATTTTCTATATCACTTATTTGCTTTTTAAGAAATTCAAGTCTTTGCATAACTTGTTGATTATCTTGCTGGGATTCAAATATAGCTTTCTGTGATGCAATTGTTACAAGAACTTGCCCTATTGCCATAAGAAAATTTCCTAGAGAATTTTGCTCATTCATATCTAAATCATTAGCCAGCAAAAAACCTATTGCAGTAGCTAATACAGTAAATTGTTCCGGTGGTATTGAAAAAATACCAGAGGTGTTTTTTTCATTACAGGATTTATTTGCCTGAATTAATTTATCACACTGCATTTTGGTCACTCCTAACATTTACATGCACTATTACTATATGTTGTTTAATAGTAGTAGTGTTACAGATTTAATACAAAATATAATAAGCCTGATATTAAAAATAAGAGTCACTATTTTATGATTATAATAAAGTTGATGCAGATGTGTATATACATACTTAGCATGGTTATAATAAATTTAAAACATAGGAGAAAAGTATGGAACATGAAAAATTAGATGATTTTTTTAAGAAACTAGACAGAACTTTCTTTATTGATAATGAATATAAATATTATGCCTATTTTGACAAGCCTCTTCCGATAGGTCATAAGCAGACTATCTCTCAACCCTCTTTGGTGTACATGATGACTATGGAACTTGATCTAAATAAAACACTAAATGTACTGGAAATAGGTACTGGTTCTGGATATCAGACTGCATTTATTGCGGAATTTTCCAAGAATGTTTATACTGTAGAGAGGATTAAAGAATTATCTGAAAAGGCCCAAGCACGGCTCAGTAAGTTGAATTATAGTAATATTAAGTATAAAGTAGATAATGGAAGTGAAGGATGGAAAGAGTTTGCACCATATGATAGGATAATAGTAACAGCTGCAGCTAGAGAAATACCTCCCTCCTTAATCAACCAACTCAAACATAAAGGTAAAATGATAATTCCAGTAGGTAGATCGGATAATCAAAATTTACTTTTAGTCAACAAAAATGAAAAGGGACAATTAGAAGAGAAATCTTTAGGTGTTGTACGGTTTGTTCAATTAGTTGGTGAATATAGTAAAAATATCTAATTAACTAAAGAAGAGTAATAAATGCAGTTCTACTTCTAATTATACTATTATATGCTATATTTTATTTCATAGGAATTTAATTGTAGATGAAATTAACATTTTGAATTAATATACAGATGATGCATAAAGAGAAAATTATTTCTATAAATAAAAATTAAATTATTTGATAAAATAAATAATATTTACATCTAACCTACTAGAAAGGAAGGGTAAATTTATGGCAAAAAAAGGTATGAGAAGACCAGATCCTAGTGACCCACATGGTACTGAAGAGAATCCTGGTGTAAAAAAAGAAAGAAATCCGGTAAAACCTGTACCTGAGATTCAAGGAAAAGCTAAAACAGGAAATAAAAAAGCAAATCCCATGTAAGGAGTGAAATATATGCCAAAGGATAGTCAACCAGATAATAAGAGAGCTAGAAAAGAAAAGAGCAGAGGACAAACTCCAATAACTAAAGAAAATCAGAATCAAAATAGAAATGCAAAGAAAAAATCAATTGAAAATAATGATGTTTAAGGAGAAAAAAATGAATGAAAATAAGAAATCAGATGAGGTAAAAAATGAAAAATTAATTAATGCTGAAAGCCTGAACATCGAGGCAACATTAGATGAAGTATCACAGCTTTTAAAATCAAATGAGACGCTCATTCTTGATATAGGAAATAATTATTATCATCAGGCAGATGTAATTTTTGATAAACTAATATTAAAGGGATATGATGTAAAAAAATCTTTTACAAATGGCAGGAATCAAGTTATTGTTAGGAAAAAAGAAAATTTGCATTAAATAATACAAGTAAAATTTGAGCCTAATTGGCTCTTTTTTTTGCATGTAACTTCAATTGATTTTTGCAATATTAAATGGTAATATACATAATAAATGAAGAATTTTCTAATAAGGGACTATAATTTTGGGGGTAGACATGATTGCACTAATTGGAAGGATGATACCATTTATAAAAAAGACATTATGG
Organism: uncultured Eubacteriales bacterium; assembly: GCA_964470745.1. Taxonomy (GTDB): domain Bacteria; phylum Bacillota; class Clostridia; order DSM-8532; family CAYYEC01; genus CAYYEC01. The sequence continues at coordinate 7,134 of CAYYEC010000012.1, forward strand.
AAGTTATGGATTCCACTTATAATTATTTTAGGTACATTTATTAATGGATATAAGTTGGTTGGATTGGTTTTAATAGGTTTTTATATAACCTTTATTATATTTGATAAAAGGGCAAGTATATATGGAATTATTGGAACAATGCAATATTCCAGAGGTAACGTAGATGAAGCCTTAAACTGGTACAAGAAAGCTTATAAATCAGGAAAAGCCAAAACTCGTACTAAAGTTTTATATGGTTATTTATTACTCAAGTCAAGTAGTTTAGATGAAGCTTATGAAGTACTAAATGGGGTTACTAATTCTAAATTAAATAATGATGATATGATGCTGGCGAAATCTAACATGGCTTTAGTTTTATGGAAAAAAAATAAATTGGATAAAGCAATTGAAATGCTTGAGGAAGTAATAAAAGAGTATACAACTTCTGTTGTTTATGGCAGTTTGGGTTATATGTATATATTAAAAGGAGATATGGAAAAAGCTTTAAAATTTAATTTAGAAGCTTATGAATATAATAATAATGACAAAATTATTCTTGATAATTTGGGACAATCATATTACTTAATTGGAGAATATGATAAAGCATTAGAGATCTATGAAAAATTAATGCTTCTTAAACCGACATTCCCGGAAGCTCATTATAATTATGGACTTGTTTTGTTGGAAAAGAATGAGATTCAAAAAGCGTTGGATTCAATAAAAAATTCTTTAAATTATAAACTTTCATTTGTGAGTACAATAACTAAAGAAGATATTGAGAGTAAAATTAAGGAAATTGAAGGTATATATGTTGAATAAAAGAATTTTCATAGAAAAATTGTGCAACCTGTGAATCGGGAATGTAAAAGAATTATTGCAAAATATATAATATAATGAAATATAAAGTGTGTGGTGAATATTATTTTTGATAAAGGTGTAATGGATGTTGTTGTAAATGCCCCAATAAAAGAATCTAAAATTATTTTAAAAGGACCTACAGGTTCAGGAAAATCTACAATCCTTTTAGAAAGATATAAGCATATGGTAGAAAAGCTTGGAGTACCAAGTGAGAAGATTCTTATTCTTCTTCTAAATAGAGCTCAGTCTCTTAACTGGAGATCCAAAACTGTGCTTAGTAGTAGCGGAGCCATTTGGAGAACATCTTACTATGGCTTTATTCAAGCTGAATTAAAGACATACTACCCAATTATACTGAAACATTGTAATCAAATAAAAAACAGAAGATTAAGACCAATTTTTTTAACATTTGAGTCAGCTCAATTTTTAGTATCCAAGGTTATTAAACAAAAAAGAGAAAAGCTAGGGATGTTTTCGGGTGTTGTGTCCTATAATGATAGAATTGCTATTGATTTGACTTCAAATATTGTAAAAGCAGCTACATCAGATATTCCATTTGATGAAATAGGGAAACGATTATACAATTCCTTAGAGCTTAAGGATGAGAATAAAAAAGCTATATATGACGAAGCAGACAGTGTTTTAGTAGATTATCGAAAACGATGTTTTGAGTTGGGAGTTTTTGATTTTGGAATGGCTGTTGATTTGTATAATAATTATTTATTAAGGGATGAAACCTATAAGAAAAAATTATTTGACAGAGTACAACATGTTATTGTCGACAATATTGAAGAATGCGTACCAACTGAAATAGATTTTATAGAATTTTTAAGACCTAATGTTACTTCGTTACTACTTAGCTATAATAATGAAGGTGGATATGGTGAAGTATTTGGAAGTAATCATGAATATGTAAAACAAAAAATTCTTAATGGATATAAGATAATCAATACTCAAAAAACGCTTACTTCCAAAGATTATATGACGGAATTTTCAGATATGCTTTATGGAAGTATAATAGAGAATTATTCCAACAAAGACATCAATTTTAAGAGCTTAGAAAATGAAAAGAAGATTGAACGAAACTCACCTTCAGAGCTTAGAAGTGATATGTTGGATAGAGTGGGAGGGAGAATATGTAAATTGATACTTGAGGAAGGCTATAAGCCTTCTGATATTACTGTAATATCAACTTATGCAGACCCGGTAACAGAATTTGTGTTAGATAGAATTTTGGAAAACAAAGGTATAGGATTAAAAAACTTAACAAGAAAAAATAGAGTAATAGACAATCCTTTTACTCAAGCACTAATGACTCTTGCGCAATTGTCTCATCCGGATTATAAACTGCTTCCTCATAGAGATGATGTTAAAGCTTTGATTATGATGCTATTGAGAATTGACCCTGTAAGAAGCTCAATTTTGGCTGACGAGATTTGCAGCCAGAGACCTTTTGCTGAGTTTCCTGATGTTGAATTTCCTGGACTTGTAGAAAGAATTGGGTATTATAATGTTGAAAAATATGAAAGCATCAGAAACTGGATAAGTAGGTATAAAGCTAGAAGTAATCCTCTACCTATAAATGAATTTTTGCAAAAAGTATTTTTAGAAATTCTTTTATCAGATAGTGTGAATGATAATGATATCCTGCAGGCAAAGAATTTAATTGATAGTTCTCAGACATTTGTTGATGTAGTGTCAAGGTTTATGAAAAATGCAAGTAAAGGTTTTCTGGACATGTTAAGAGGCGGAATAAAATCTGCTGAGAGTATCTTTGAACTTGAGGAAAAAATAGAAGGAGATTTTGTACTTTTGTCAACTCCAGTTGCATATTTGGCAAGCTCACTAAATAGTAAAGTTATTATTCTAACAAGTATAAGCAGCAGTAATTGGACACCCAGAAGTATAAAAGAGATGACTAATGTACATGTTTTAACGAAGACATGGAATAAGGACGAAATTTATACTCAAGAAATGGAAGAGGCAAATCAAAAAAGGTATTTGGCAGTTTTAATGAGGGCTATTTTAAAACGCTGTGGAGAAAAGCTTATTACTTTTGAATCAAATCTATCAGCAAATGGATATGAAAATGATGGAATTTTGACTGAATATTTTGATGAGTTAATAAATTTTTAAAGGAGGAATTAATATCAAAGGTTTAGTACATATATATACTGGAAATGGAAAAGGTAAAACTACATGTGCAATTGGCTTAGGATTAAGAGCATATGGTAATGGATTTAAAGTACTAATGGTACAATTTCTAAAAGGAGCTCCTACTGGTGAAATAAAAGCAATAGAAAAATTACCGGAGTTCGTGCTAATAAGACCAAAAGAAGTGAAAGGTTTTATTTGGAATATGAATGAGGAGGAAAAATTAGAATTAAAGAAAACAGTTAGAGATACATTTGAATATATAAAAAAGCAAATTTTGACCGATGAATGGGATATGATAATATTAGATGAGATATTGGGTTCTATTTCAAATGGATTAATATCTATAGAAGAAGTTTGTGATATTATAAATAATAAAAACCGAAAGATTGAATTGATATTAACCGGTAGAAATGCGCCGCAGGAATTAATTGAATTAGCTGACTATGTATCAGAAATAAATTCAATTAAACATCCGATTGACAAAGGAATATCTGCGAGGAAGGGAATTGAGTATTAGCAGTAATTGCATTTGATAGTTTATTTGTAGACAAGGTATAATAAGCAGTAAGGGTGAGTGAAAATATAACTCCCTCTATATTTTCACTGCCAGACTGAATCCTACTCAGTCTACGTGAAAAAGAGGAAGTAATATTTTAACTCACCCTAAGGGATAAAGATTATTAAATGGGGTGCGATTTATGAACAATATTATAAAGAAAACTATTTTAGCATTTGCTATATCCACATTTGTTTTTACTGGATGTAGTCCCAAAATTAACACTGATGAGCAAAAGCCTCAAACTAATGTTGAAAGTAAAAACTCAACTGAGGACAAGCAGTCTCAGATTGAAGATAATACTAATATACAAGATGATGAAGGAAATAAAAATGAAGCTGTTAATGAGCCAATAAAAGAGGTTGAAGAAAAAGAACCTATTGATTATAATGTTGTTAAACCAAATGAAGTAGGCAAAGTAATGGTTGTAATGTTTCACAATTTTGTTGATACATATGATCCTAAAAAACATCATAAATATTGGACTACGACCTTTGATAATTTTGAAAAGCTTTTAAATACCTTATATGAAAAGGATTACAGCTTAATAAGCTTAACTGATTATTTAGATAATAATGTTGATGTTCCAGCAGGGAAAATACCTATAGTTTTTACCTTTGACGATGGAACTCAAGGGCAATTCAATCTTGTAGAAGAAGATGGCAAACTAGTTGTTAATAATAAATCAGCAGTTGGAGTTATGCAAAAATTTTATGAAAGTCATCCGGATTTTGGGATGAAAGCAACATTTTATATTAATTTAGAGTCCAATTCTTTTAGTGGAGCTGGAACTATGTCTGAAAGATTAAAATATTTAGCAGATATGGGCTTTGAGATTGGAAATCATACCTATTCTCATTATATTTTAAATCAAGCAAAAAAAGCTGATGATGTAATAAAAGAGGTAGGTGGGAATCAAAAAAAACTAAATGAAATATTTCCAGGATATATAATGAATTCACTTGCATTGCCTACCGGCGCTTATGCACCTAAGGAATTTAGGCAATATGAGGAAAAAGGAGAATATCAGGGGATAAAATATCTTAATAGAGCTATTATGGAGGTAGGATGGGACCCAACATATTCACCTGTAGATTTTAAATTTAATCCCCTGTCAACCCATAGAGTAAGGGCAGCAGGTATGGTTAATGTTGATGCAGATTTGACATGGTGGCTGGGAAAACTTTCACGTGGTGAGCAATATATAAGTGACGGTGAGCCTGATACTATTGTGATACCAGAGACAAAACAAAGCCAGGTTAATTCTGAAAGCTTAAAAGATAAAGAACTTATAATTTACTAAAAAGAAGAATATTAAATTTTTAGTTATGATTGCAATAATGTTAAACATATAATATAATAAGATATTATATTAAAAAAGTAAAACTTTTCTATATATATATTTTTTTTAAGAGAATGTATAAATAATCTTGCATTTTTCTATACTTATATGTGGTTTTGAGTATATAGAGAGGTAAATGTTAGATTATTTGTTTTTTCTAAGGAATGATTAAATAATAACTCCCGATTTTGAAGCGAGGGATTTTTCGATAGTGCAAGGCGGAGAAAGGAGTAATACTGCCGTATTTCGACTGATGACAACGTAGCAATATCGAAAAATAATTTCTTCAAAAATGGGAAGTTATTATTTGGTCATTCCTAAGTAAGTTAAATGTGTTTCAAGATAATGAACTATATATTTTATGCAAGCTATTTGTAATAATTATCTTAATATATTTCAGATGAAATAACATAGGGAGTGTTTATTGATGACTAAAAAATCTGAGAAAAAAGTACTAACTGATGTAGATGTAAAAAGAAAGGCAGTGAAACTTGTTATTGCACATTTAAAGAAAAAAATTGCTGAGACAGAATTTATTGGTCTCGACCATGTTCTTGAATGGATTGAGGAAATGGATGAGCTTTTACAAAAGGATGAATTTGTACTAGTTGAGTATCATCAGAAAAGAAGAGATTTGAATGATGTGATTGAGCGTACCGTGAATGAGGAAATGCGCTTTAAATTAAGAGACTCATGGTTTAGCATGGGTAAAGCATTAGATAAAAAAGTAAAGCAACGATGATAACTATAAATTGCAAAAATAAAAAACTCCAATATTGGAGTTTTTTATTTTTACAATTTTTATAGAATATATATGGGAAATAATGTAATATACATTTATGTAAAGGGTCGGATCAAATATTTAAATTAAGGAGCATATTAGTATGTTTTTGAAAATGGAGAAAAGTAATTTCAATAATGAAAATTTAGCAGATTCAATAAAAAAAGATCTGATTATAAATCTAAAATCAAAAGGCATAAATATTTCAAACCTTATAATAAATATGCAACCCGATAAAATATATATTGAAGCAAGTATGCCTTCCAATATTAGTAATGGAAGGCATGAATAACTAAACTTATTTAACTACAAAATGATGCTTACTTAAAATTAAAATGGACTATGTATAATGTGGGTTAAACCAAAGAAGAAACTTATTATATGGTTACTGAGTTTTCTTAAGAGTGGAGCAAGATAGAAAATATTTACAGTTTGCATAATTATATCTTCTATCTTTATATTATTAAGCACTCAAATTCTGTTTAAAAACTCTTTTCCAGTTTTTATTGAGACTAAAACACTTTCTCTAGCCGGTCCTCCAGGAATATTTCTACCTGAAACACAGGTTTCAAGACTAATTTCTTTGTAAACATCTTCTCCGATTTTGTCTGAGAAGCTTTTAAATTCATCCATAGTCATTTCATCAATTCCTTTATTTAACCCAATACAATAAAGGACCATTTTACCTATAATTTCATGAGCACTTCTAAAAGGAATACCTTTTTTAACTAAATAATCCGCTATATCCGTAGCATTTGTAAACCCACCTTGAGCAGCCCTATACATATTGTCCTTACGAACTTTCATAGTTTCAATCATCTTTGTAAATACAGGCAAGCACATTTTTACAGTATCAACTGCATCAAAAATAGCTTCCTTGTCTTCCTGCATGTCTTTATTATAAGCTAAAGGCAAAGACTTCATAACAGTAAGCAAAGTAATTAGACTTCCGTATACCCGACCGGATTTACCTCTTACAAGCTCCGCAACATCAGGATTTTTCTTCTGGGGCATAATGCTGCTTCCAGTACTATAGGCATCATCCATTTCAATAAAGCCAAATTCATGAGATGACCATAAAATTGATTCCTCACTAAATCTACTTAAATGCATCATAAGAATTGATAGGCAGGAAGACAATTCTATGGCAAAGTCTCTATCACTAACTGCATCTAAACTATTTAAAGTTATATCTGAAAAATCTAATTCACTTGCTACTAAATATCTGTCTAATGGATAAGTTGTACCTGCCAGGGCACCGGAACCAAGAGGTAAAATGTTTGTTCTTTTAAAACAATCATTAAGTCTCTCAATATCTCTTTTAAACATTTGAAAATAAGCCATCATATGATGTGCAAATGTAATAGGTTGGGCTCTTTGGAGATGAGTATATCCAGGTAAAATAGTATCTAAATTTTTTTCTGAAATATCTAAAAGAACATATTCAAGTTTTTTAACCATTTCTTTTATTTCGATTATTTCTTCTTTAAGATACATTCTTATATCAAGAGCAACCTGATCGTTTCTACTTCTGCCGGTATGAAGTTTTTTACCAACATCACCAATTTTTGAAATAAGTATTTTTTCAATATTCATGTGAATATCTTCTGCATCAACCTCAAACTGCACATTTCCGTTTTCAATATCTTCAAGAATTTCTAAAAGTGTTTTTTGGATCAAATCAGAATCACTTTGCGGAATAATATTACATTTTCCAAGCATTTTAGCATGAGCAATACTACCTTTTATATCTTGTTTATACATACGACTGTCAAAACGAATGGAAGAATTGAAATCGTCAACACTTTTATCAGTTCCTTTTTCAAATCTGCCGCCCCAAAGCTTCAATATAATCACGTCCTTTCAAAACAAGGGGACGGTTCTTCTGTTTCTACTAGTAGAAACGGAAGAACCGTCCCTTTGTTTCTGTTTTTGTTATTTCTTTTCTTTTCTTTTCATTGCTGCAACTTTCATAGGTAATCCAAATAGATTAATAAATCCTTCAGCATCTTTTTGGTTATAAACTTCGTCTCTACCAAATGTAGAAAGTTCTTCACTATATAGAGAGTATTCTGATTTAGCTCCAGCTGGAGTACAGTTACCTTTATATAATTTCATTCTTACTGTTCCGGTTACATATTTTTGAGTAACGTCAACAAAAGCAGAGATTGCTTCTCTAAGTGGAGTATACCATTGACCAAAGTAAACAAGCTCAGCCATTCTTTGAGCAACTATATCCTTATAATGTAATGTATCTCTGTCGATGGTTAATAATTCTAATTCTCTATGAGCTGCATAAAGAATTGTTCCACCTGGAGTTTCATATACGCCTCTTGATTTCATTCCAACAAGTCTGTTTTCAACTATATCAACAATACCAACACCATTTTCTCCACCAAGCTTATTTAAAACTTCAATTAATTGAACAGGTGCATATTCTACACCATTAACTCTTTTAGGTATACCTTGTTCAAAATATATTTCTACATATGTAGGCTTATCTGGAGCTTTTTCAGGAGAAACCATCAACTTTAACAATTTATCATATTGAGGTTCATTCCACGGATCTTCAAGGTCAGAACCTTCATGGCTGATATGCCATAAATTTAAATCTCTGCTATAATTGTCCTTCTTTGTTACAGGAATAGGAATATTTCTAGCTTCAGCAAAATCAATTGCATCTTCTCTTGATTTAATATCCCATATTCTCCAAGGGGCAACTATTTTAAGGTGAGGAGCAAGAGCTTTAACAGTAAGTTCAAATCTTACCTGATCATTACCTTTTCCGGTAGCTCCATGAGCTATAGCTGTAGCTCCTTCTTTTTCAGCAATTTCAACCATTCTTTTAGCTATAATAGGTCTTGCAAAAGAAGTACCCAAAAGATATTTTCCCTCATATATTGCACCAGCCTTTAAAGTAGGGTAGATAAAATCAGTTATAAAAACTTCTTTTAAATCTTCAATGTATATTTTACTTGCACCAGTTTTTATAGCCTTTTCATTTAACGGAGAAAGCTCTTCTCCTTGTCCAACATCTGCTGCCATTGCGATAACTTCATAATCATAATTCTCTTTAAGCCAGGGTATTATAATTGATGTATCCAATCCACCAGAATAAGCAAGAACAACTTTTTCTTTTTGACTCATAATAAAAATCCTCCTAAAATAATTATCTAATGGTTTGTAAAGTTTCTTTTACATAGTTCTTATTTAAAACTTTACAAATCCACTTCCTCTGTTTGTGGTCTGCTTACCATGAATTATATACTTTACAGACTACTAATAATTTTTAAAAAATATTCATTCAATAAATACTTACATATATAATAGTATAGTTTTACTAATTTCACAATAAAGTATTGCCTAAAATTATAATAAAATGTAAACTATATTCATCAAGGCAATAATATCTATATATGTTGCAATAAAGATTTTTCATGTAAGAATTATGCAACATATGAATCAAGGAATATGATTTTGCAATATTTGAATTAGTAATATAAAAGATTTATTGCAAAACATATAACTTGTGAAATTGGTTAATTCTGATGAGTATTTTAATTAAAAATAATTATACAGCAAAATGTATAATTATGCAACAAAATAAATATTTATTCATTAAAATATTGGGTCTGTAAAGTATATAATTCATGGTAAGCAGACCACAAACAGAGGAAGTGGATTTGTAAAGCTTGGAAAACACCATGAAAAGGAAGCTTTACAAACCACTAAATGGAGGATATTCATGATAATAATGGGCATTGACCCTGGATTTGCAATAACAGGTTTTGGTGTAGTAAAATATATTGGAAATAAATTTACAGTTTTAGATTATGGTGTTGTTAATACAGAGGCAGGTCTTCCATTACCAAAAAGATTAATGATTTTGAGTAATGAATTGGAAGAGCTGATTTATAAATATAAACCTGAAGCTATTGCAGTAGAAGAATTGTTTTTTAATAAAAATATTAAAACAGCGCTAAAGGTAGGGCATGGAAGAGGTGTTGCATTGCTAACAGCGGCAAAATCAGGAATAGAAGTATTTGAATATACTCCTCTTCAAGTTAAGCAGGCAGTAGCTGGTTACGGCAGAGCTGATAAAATGCAAGTTCAACAAATGGTAAAAGCTTTATTGAATTTGACTTCTATACCAAAACCTGACGATGCAGCCGATGCCTTAGCAGTTTCTATATGCCATGCTCATGCAGGTCCAATGATAAATATAATGAAAAGGATATAGGAGGTAATTATTTGTACGCTTATATAAAAGGAACACTTGAATTTAAACACAATGATTATATTATAATAGAAGCAAATGGAGTAGGCTATAAAATATTTACAGCATTTTCAACGCTGGAAAAGCTGGTCAATCTTGGAGATGTGGCTAAAATTTATACTCACTTGCATGTCAGAGAAGATGCAATGATACTATACGGTTTTTTTACCCAGGATGAGCTATCTATGTTTGAACTGTTGATTTCTGTATCTGGAGTTGGTCCTAAGGCAGCTATATCAATTATTTCTTCAGTTTCTACTTCGAAGTTTGGACTGGCTGTTATCACCGATGATATTAATACCTTAACTAAAGCTCAAGGTATTGGTAAAAAAATAGCACAGAGAATAATACTTGAATTGAAGGATAAAATGAAGAAAGAGCAATTAGCTGATATAAATAAAGAAGTATTAGAAAGTAATGAGACTAGTAATAACAGTACAAGGATTTCTGAAGCAGTAAGTGCATTGGTCGTATTAGGCTACACACCTTTTGAAGCGAATAAAGCAGTATCAGCTATATATTCAGACGAAATGGATTTGGAGACAATAATTAAAAATGCTTTAAAGAATCTGGTTAAAGGAACGTAAAAAATATTAAACACCGTTAAAGGATGATGTATCAATGGATGATGAGAGACTTGTTGGACGTGAATTAATTTCTGAAGATTTTGAAGAAGTTAGTTTAAGACCCAGACAGTTAAGTGAATATGTTGGGCAGGCTAAAGTTAAAGAAAACCTGACAGTTTTTATAGAAGCTGCAAAAAAAAGAAAAGAAGCGTTAGATCATGTTCTTTTGTATGGACCTCCCGGTCTGGGAAAGACCACACTTTCAAATATAATTGCTTCTGAATTGGGAGTAAATATAAAGATAACTTCTGGTCCTGCCATAGAAAAGCCTGGAGATTTGGCAGCTATTCTAACAAATTTAGGTAACTATGATGTGCTTTTTATCGATGAAATACATAGAATAAGTAGGAATGTTGAGGAAATACTTTATCCTGCAATGGAAGATTATGCCCTTGATATTATTATCGGTAAAGGACCGAGTGCAAGGTCTATACGTCTTGATTTACCTAAATTTACTCTTATAGGAGCTACTACTAAGGCAGGACTATTGACATCTCCTCTTAGAGACAGATTTGGAATAATTAACAGGCTTGAAATGTATAAGCCGGAGGAGTTGGACTTAATCGTGAGGAGGTCAGCAGAAATACTAAAGGTTGATATTGAGGAAGAAGCATCAAAGGAGATAGCAAAACGATCAAGAGGAACTCCCAGAATAGCGAATAGGGTACTTAAACGGGTAAGAGATTATGCTCAGATAAAATCCAATGGTAAAATAGATGTGGAAATTGCAAGGTTTGCTCTAAATGCTCTTGAAATAGATGAAATAGGTTTAGATGGTGTCGATAGGAATATGCTGCTTAGTATCATACAAAAGTTTGGCGGAGGCCCGGTTGGATTGGACACACTTGCAGCTTGCATAGGAGAAGAGACTGAAACTATAGAAGATGTATATGAGCCGTATTTACTACAGCTTGGTTTTATAAATAAAACTCCAAGAGGCAGGGTAGCCACAAAACATGCATATGAACACTTTGGGATGGAAATGAATATAGAATAAATTTTTTGGAGGAGAATTTTATGAATAAGAAGATAGGATTTATTGGAGCAGGCAATATGGGTTCTGCTATACTTAAAAGTGTTGTAAAATCAAAAAAATTTTTTGCGAAGGATATTAACATATTTGATTTGGACAAAGAAAAAGTAAATGATTTATGTGATGAGACAGGTGTAAATTCTGCAGAATCTGTAGACCAACTGGTAGATGCTTCAGATATTATTATTTTAGCTGTTAAGCCGAATGTTGTGGAAAAAGTATTAACTGGTTGTAAGAACAGATTTAATTTAAATAAAATGTTAATTTCTATAGCCGTAGGTATACCAATATCTACATATAAGAATATCCTGGGGGCAGATAAGAAGATAATTCGTACAATGCCCAACACTCCGGCTTTAGTTGGAGAAGGCATGACTCTAATATCCTTCGATGATAATATAAATGACAATGATTTAGGCTTAGTAAAAGCTATATTTGAATGTACAGGCAAAGTTGAAGTATTAGAAGAAAAATTTATGAATGAAGTTACTGCGCTAACTGGAAGCAGCCCTGCCTATGTTTTTATGTTTATTGAAGCTATGGCAGATGCAGCTGTTCTTTCAGGACTGCCAAGAAATTTGTCATATAAACTTGCTGCTCAGGCTGTATTAGGTTCTGCAAAAATGGTACTTGAATCCGGAAAGCATCCTGGAGAATTAAAGGATCAAGTTTGCTCCCCAGGAGGAACTACAATAGAGGCAGTTGCCGCTCTGGAGAAGAATGGATTTAGACATGCTGTAATCGATGCAATGAATCAATGTACTGATAAGGCGAGAAGTATTGGGAAAGGTTGAGGCTAAGGTTAAG
>CAYYEC010000013.1:0-7746 GCA_964470745.1 uncultured Eubacteriales bacterium
GCCCCCTGTTATATCTATGAAATCCGTCCCCCTGGTAAAGTTTGCATACACATTTAGAGGTTCTTCTATAATGGCAGTACTGAAATCCTCGTATACAACTAATCCTGATTTTAAAGGCTTCAATACCTTCACTTAAACCACCTCTTATTCTACAGGTGTTACCTGGTAGTTAATAGGTACATAAACAGCTACCTTAACATTATCTGTTCCATATACAGTAATAAGATTTTTAAGTTTTTTCTGCATGTCAGAATAACTTGTATAAGTGCTGTGCAGAAACCAAGGGTCTTTTAAATACGATCCTTTAGAATTTAACTTAACAGGTGAATTAGTAGGATCAGTTACATCGTTGTTGGTTTTCAACTCGTAACGAGTACCCCCTCCATCTGGAATCAAGCTCCCATAAATAGCTCCTGTATGAAAAGTTATGTTACTTGTTTCGTTTAAATAATAAGGTCTTACCAACACAATAAATACTTTTTGAAGTAAATCAGACATAATAAAATTCCTCTCTTTTAAATATTTTACTCATAACTATAGAATAGACCAAAAGAGAGATTTAATCTTATTAAAATATAGCTCTTTGATGTTTGATAGAAAAGGAAAATATACAAGAATGCAGTTTGAGTTAATCGGCTATTTTGTAAATAAGGAGGTCGAATTGGCTATGTTTGTGAAACAGAAGAAATTAGTTGCCTTTATAATTTTTACATTCTACAATTCCCCTATTTCAGCGTTTTTAAGAATACTTTTAAATAAACAACTTTATTTTTTATCCAATATAACTGTTGGAATCACTTTGTTAAATTTCATATAATCCACGTTTTCGAGAATAGTCTATTCAATTATTCTTAATAAACCTAGCTTAGTACCATCATTTAGTTTCCATTCATTAAATTTATTTACCTTATTCTCCAGATCCATTCTGCATAGTAAATTATAGAATTCAAGTACATTTTTAAAACCATTGCTAATAACTATCTCATTAAAATTTGAGCTTGTTGATTGTGTTCTAAGACCTCGTAATGGATTCCATTTATAATTATTCTCGTCTACTTCAAAAATATTGTATCCCTCTATCTCAATTAATTTATTAATCTGATTAGATAAGTATAATTTTCTTTTAGGACTCTCAGTACTTTTGCTTCTAATACTAGACATTTCTTTTTTATTACATTTAGAAAATTCAATTACATTATTACTTTTTATATTATTTTTAATCCAATATTTAATAGTTGGTAAAGAAATACATATACCTTTTTTATTCAAAATTTCAACTATTTTCTTAAGAGTAAGTCGTTTTTTTAATAAACGTATAATTAATTTTCTTTGTTTATTTAATATTAAAATTACACTATTATTAATATCTGTATCATTCATCTTTTAAACCTATATTCTTGTCTTTAATTTAATAGTATTACTGGGTAATCTTCAATTTATCTTAGTATTATTCAGTGTTTTTGAGATTTAGTTTTATGTCTCTACACAAATTGGTTTAATGTCATGTAAATAATCACTATACTCTAATATAAACTTTTTATGAAAGTCATTATTAGTAAATACCAACATCTTATCTTTACATGAAGATAAACTCAACCAATAACATTTTTCAAAAATAGAAGCTCTTTGTCCTGCTTTAATTCTGTCATCGCTTAGTTTATTATTACAAACGAAAAGACAGATACCTTTATCTTTAGATACTCCATGATATTTTCTGCTATCTTTTTTCCCTAAAATATTTTCTTCATACAATATGGTATCAAATTGAAAAGAAAGTTTTTTTACAAGTTCACGGATATCTTTCTTTAATTCTGTTGTATCACTCATTATAATCCTTCTCTCCTAGCGTTTTTGGAAAATCCAACCTATTGCAAACCAATAATTATATCTCCAAAAAAACCTTTTCCTTCTAAATGCTTATTTTTATCTTTTCTCCAATCTTCAGATATTTTAAATAATTTTTTCTCAGGAAAAATATTTTGAAAATATTTAAGAATATTATCATTTGACATAGTAAAAATATCTTTGTATTTTAATATTTTATCAAATATTATTTGCTCTTCAATAGGAACTAAATAGTTTTTACATAGCCTGCCACGTCTGCCATTGTCCAAATATCTCACAATAGGGTCGCCCCAGTAATCACTACTATATCCTAAAATTTCTACAATTCTACCTTTATTTTTTCTATCTTTTTTGTTTGTAGGATTATGTGGGTTAAATATGTATTTTTTGCCTACTTCAATTATAAAATATCTTCTCAAATCAGTATTATAGACATTTTCAGTTTTACCAGACTTAATATGCATATGATATTCCATTTCAATCCCCCTTTTTCAGCGTTTTTAAATCTCTTTTGTAGTTCTTCTATTAACCACTTTGGGCATGGTGTTTGTACTTGTATATATTCATTTTTCAAATCTAACTGTATAAATAAATTTTCTTCAATTAAAGCTATTCCAGTAACAGAATTCAATATGTCTTCTCTGTTTTTAAAATAAACCTGTGTTATAATACATAATTCATGCCAATTATAAAGAGTAAAATAACTAGGAAAAGTATTATTATCTGAGACAAAAGAAAAAATTCTTTTACCATAAATCTTAACTTCTCCAAACTCTAATCCAGTATTTTCAATTTTATAAGGTATATCCATACTACTTATTTCTTACTTCCTCCAAAAATTTCAATAGTGCTTTTCATCAGTGCTTTTAAGAATATGGCATTTTTTAATACTTAAAACTCTCAAAGAATGGGTGCTTTTCAAGACATTCTATTTTTAAAGACTCAAAATCGCTAGAAAACAAATCAATATATTTAATTAACGACCTATGTGATATACCTGCAATATCAGATATTATAGCTAATTCCCACTTTTCTTCAATCATCATTTTAATTACACTATGACGAATTGTATTTACTGCTGGAGGTCTTTCATCTAAAATTACATCTGCTTCCTTTATAATATCATTCATTATATTTTGAACAGCCTTTTTTGATAGTTTATCATTTTCTCTAGAAAAAAATAAGTATTCGCCACTATTATACTTATCTTTTTCATTATTATAAGAGCCAATTAAATTCATAAGATTAAAAGATAAATAAACTTCTCTACAATGTTTACCATGAAAAGTTATAGTTGATAATTTTTCATCAATATCGTTAACTTTAATATTTATAAGTTCATTTAATTTTACTCCCAAATAACATACTATACAAATAATAATATAGTTTCTATAATTAAAAATATTTTTATCTCTATAGTAAATATTTCTTGCTGTTGCTAATATTTTATGTATTTCTTCTTTTTTAAAATATTTGTACTGTCTTTCCCACAAATATCTATTTTTAATTAATCCCTCTTTATCTTGTAAAATGTTATTTTTCATTATACCAATGTCATATAGAAATTTATAAAAATATTTTATATTTTTAAAATAATTATCTCGTGTGGCTAGAGATAAACTTTTTTTATTCTTTAAATGTTCTAAAAAATGTAATACATGGTCTTCAGTAATAAATTCTATTCTTGAAGGAGGATTACTATATAAAGCATCAATGTATTGATAAAATTTCCGAAGATAAATAGTTCTTTGTTTTATAGAATCTTCTGCATAGTTTTTTTCATCAATAAATTCTTCATATTTAGGCAAGATGTCAATAAAGTGTTGATAAAGTGTTCTTGTACTCATAGTATTTATTATCCTTTCTTGAATAAATTATAAGTTTAATACCAATAAAATTTTCAGCCTTTTTGAGAATATTAAATAATATATTCTAACATTACTTAATTATTAGTTCATTAAAAATCCAAGCTATTTTCATCACAATATTTCTTTAATGCACTATTAATAGTTTTATTTGATTTTGAATTGGATTTATATACATTTTTATTTATATCACTTTCTTCAAGCTCAATAAAATCATTAAAATGTAGCCCTGTCAACCTCAATTATCTGTTTGTAAACCATGGTTTACAAACCTTGCAATCGCTTCATTGATTAATTACTATATTAACAGACTTCAATGCAATATGCAACATTTTTTTGACATAATTTTTGTAAATAATGTATATTATAACAAGGAAGTTGTAGATAATTGGCAATGATAAACTAAATGCTCTGGAAATTTAGCATTCCCAGAGCATTTTAAGTTATTTGGATATAAATCAATAATTTCAATAAATCTATTAATTATTACTTTAATTAGCATATATTGTATAAGAACCAGTACCTGACGAACTATAATGTCTAACCTTTATATAATAGTCTGTAAATGGAGTAACGGAGTATGATATGCTAAAATTATAGCTTTGGCCACTATCATCATCAGAATCTAAAATTGAACCGCTGGCGCTATATAGATAGCCATAGGTATCTGTGCTTCCTGTAGTATAAAATGTTAGTGATGTATATGCTCCAGAATTAACTACAAAATAGTCTACATCCCCACCATAATTTATTACTCCACTTTTAGGTGAATTAATGTATAATCTAGTAGCATGATAAATATCATCACCATGGTCATCCGAAGAGCCAGACTGATATTGTATTTTCAAGTTATAATTCCCAGTACCACTTGAACTATAATGTCTAACTTTAACGTAATATGTTGTATTTGATGAAAGATTATATGATATATAGAAATTAGTATTCTCACCACCATCATCATTATGAGTTATTTCAGTTCCATATGCATCATAAAGGTATCCATATGTATCAATGCTACTGGCTGTTTCAATTGTATACGTACCTGTTGAAGAAGTCGTGAATTTAAAATAATCTACATCTCCACCAAAATTTATTACTCCTGGTGTTGTTGAATTTATTGAAACAGGTGTAGCAGTACTCCTCGAATCTCCATGATCGTCAGAAGATGTAACTGTATGTGTATTGTATTGAATTTGATTAGTACCAAATTGTGATGGTTTTAATGGAGGTTTCTTATAGTACTGTGGCCAAAGTCCCCAGTTTCCTATTGAAGCAGGAACATTGTCTCTAATACCTGCTAAATAATAATAAACTGTTTGTCCTGAATTTGCAATACTACTAAAATCAAATTCCCATTCATATGTACTACTATTTATCAACTGCATTTGCGCAGGTGTATCGGACCATGAGCCGTTATTTATCTTATAATATACTTCTACTCTAGTTAAAGCATACGTTAAACTATCATCCTCTATATATCCTTTTATATATAATTTATTACCTTCTATTCTTTCATCTGTAAATAAATCAAGATCACTACCATAACTCCAAGCACTTACACTTCTGTAGAATGGAAACATTTTATAGCTTAATGATAAATTTGAACTTTCACGTCCAAAGTGTAAGTGGGGAGGATATACTTTATATGAATCTACAGTTCCTACAATATCAGTAGAATCAACCCAATCATTAACTTGTACACTAGGTACTATATGTATGAATCTAATATAATATCCGTCAGGAACGCCATCTCCAGTTATGTCTAAATTCACTTGAACATAACCCAATTGAGAACTGGTTGTATCATTTACTGAAACTACCTTTCCAGAATAAATTGAATATACATTAGTACCTTCACTCATGTTAAGATCTACCCCAATATGAGGATTAGTTCCATTAGTATTTCTTGGTTGATTAGATTTGCTAATTACTTTGACAAAATTATTAGAACCACTACCTGTTCTTGCCGGAGAATAAGCATTCACTATTGGAGCGTTACCATATGATTCAACAAAATAATGTGTAAAATCAGGTGTATGCGCAAACCCAAAACTACTTAACATAATTGAAAGTACTATTACGACTATAAAGCTTATACTTATCTTATTTTTCATTTCTTATCCTCCTTTAAATCATCAATGCAAACTATATAAGTTGACTGACTCATAGTTTTATCAGTAATAGTTACAAACATATTATTACTGTCAAACCACGAAAAGGATTCAATCTTTGTATCTTCTGGTGCTTCAAATGTTAAATACTCTAATGTGTTTATATTTAATACTCCTATATTTGAATATGCTTTTGTCCTATCCGGTCTATTCCTAAAAGCAATATATTGATTATTGAATAAGTTCACTTGAATATTAGTTATTTTATCGATATTGCTAATACTATCTAAATTCTTATACTTTTCTCCAAAAATTTCCTTGCTTCCAGTTTCTAAATTTAATATATCAATTAGGCCATTATTACCGTTTAGAAGGTAAGGAAACATCATTTTTGTTTCAACACCTACATTATTCGCAATAATTTCTACATCATAAGTTAGTGTATTTACTTTTGCTACATTTCTATCGAAAGTAAGATAATATGCGTTATCATCATTATCCCATCCCAGAAATTCATAGCCTATCTCCCCTAAAGAAGTATCATCTCCAGTTTCTAAATCAACTAGCCATATTTCACCATTACCTTTATTATTTTTAACTACATTTCTATTAGAGAAATAAATAATTTTGTCTTTTTTCTTGTTTACAAATCCATTCCTAGCCCAATTCAATAATAAATTATCAGTTTCTTTTGCTTTTTGCTTTAACTCATTTTTATCATAATCAAAAATTTTATCCTTTAAGGCAGGTTTAACGCTAGAACTTTCAATATCTAAATAAAACAAGTCTGAATCAAATTCTAATAAAAAATTATTGTTTTTAAATTCTTTTATTTCATAGTTTTCTTTGTCATATGAAGGTAACAGTATTTTTTTATTATCTTTAATAACATAGTTAACACTAATTTCATGCTCTACTCCCTCATAATTGAATTTTATTTTTTTGTTTACCTTATCTTCCTCTTTTAATTCTTTATCAACTAATTTAGAAGCTTTTGACTCAATTTTTTCTGTTGAGTTCATTGTCATACTATCAAGATTTTTTATAAATTTGTTTTTATCTTGATTACTGGGAACACTATAAATCACACCATCTTTGGCACGCAGTACTCCTATAAATTTAAGATATTTTGAAAATTTATCGTTTTTGGCACTAATAACAACAAAAGACGCTAATATTAGTAATATTGAAATAATAATACTTAAAGATAATTTTTTATTCAAAATTAATCTCCCCCTAAAAATTCTTTATTTAATTCATTTTTTGAGGTGTATACTTATACCTAGGTTACCTCATTAAAAGAATTATTTAATATGGCATTGACATTTTACAGTAAGAACTAAAATTTGTCAACCATATTTTACTATATTATTTTTTGTTTTTACATATTTGATATTTATTTAGAAAATAATGTCGAATTATGTATTGTACTTATGATTATTTACATATAAAATGAGAAAGTTTAATTTAGAAGCTCCTATATCGGAAGGTCTTGGAATTCCCTATAAAAACTCTATGCCAATCTTCTGATTATGCAATAGTGATACATCAACAGGCATCTAAGCTATGTAAAAGAAAAAGTGATCCAATGTAAAAGAGCGGCAAAAATTATACTACTAATGGAAGTAACTGTAACATTAAATTCTACAGTTATACTTGTTAACGATCCTGTTTAGAATCCTTATCTACATCATAAGGCAAATCTTTTTCACCAAAACCATATTCGTCTTTCATCATCCTGCCGTCTACCAATCCAGTGTTATAACCATGTTTCTTACCACGTATTCTATCAACATAACTATGGTCTTTTGAATAAACATACATACCATCTGCACCATATTCTACAACACGCTTCCCCCACCTGCTTTCAAAGTAACTTACCATGTTATCTCGGATAGTTTCAAGAATAGTTAACCCATTAAGTT
>CAYYEC010000013.1:7756-12205 GCA_964470745.1 uncultured Eubacteriales bacterium
GTTCCATATCATCCAAATGATTAGAATGTTCTGCACTAGCCCACCACTTGTACCATCTAACTAAATATTCGTACTCTTCCGACACGTCTGTTTCAGGTCTGCAATCCCATAACCATTCATCCAGTATTCTGACTATATCATCAATTGCAGTAACAGCCCTACTGGCTCCATAAAAGAACCTTCCGACATACATTAACTGCTCAACAAAAAGAATAAAATCCAACATTGCTTTAAAAGATATTTTAGCTTCAACAGCCACCCTGTTAGGATTGCTATATGATAAATCAGTGGTAGGATTTATCCATATTTTATCAAAAGCTTCACCTGTCCTAAATCTCCACCTACGTCCAAACCTTATGTCCTTATACTCCTTAGAGTTTATTTCAGACAATACTGACACACTTATTATTTGAGGTTTACAAGTATTATTTACAGAATTAGCGAACTGTCTGGCTTCAATATAAGCATCCACTATTGGCTCTATATAAACTCTGGTATACATATCTAATTCCGAACTTGTTGAATCCGTTCCCGCACCATTTGCTGGCTTTATTTCGACACTAGTATTCTCTATGCTGTTTAAACTTTTTAGTAATATCTCCAGAGGGGTACTGTCAATACCATTACCTTGAATAGTATTAGGCTTATCTCCGACAGTTGAAGATACAGAAATACCACCTTTTTCAAATGTTCCAGTACTCTCCATATTTCCGCTATCTATACCTTTATCAACTATATTTACTAGTGATTCAGTTATTAAATCCCTTATACCTTTATTTAGAACTCTTCTGGTATCTGCTTCAAAATTCAAACCCTTCTCAGCAGACGTTTTATGGTGAAGCTTGTATTGTTCGAGTTTTAAATTCTGTAATAATATTTTGTAATTTTTTAAAACAATGTCTAAATTAATCTGCTCTACAAATCTATATTTTAATTTTGAATACTCTATTGATTGTTCAGTGGATTTACTACCTGATATATCTGTGTTTACCAATGTATTTACTTTTTTATAACTTCCCTGTGTACCTACATCTAAGATAGGCTTTACTTGCTTCATACTTTGTGTTCCAATATCTTTTTTATTTTCTTTATCAACAAATACATTTCTAATAAATCCAACTAATTTATCCAAAAAATACTCGACACCTTTTTTATGTCTAGTATCAATTGATTGAGCTATTTCATCTATACCTTTAATAGATATTACCTTGGATATATCTTTCACATTGGCTTTAGTATCTGTATTTAAGTCTTTATAGTTTAATACATTTGTTGATGGGGTAGCATTTATAACTGCCGACCATATTTTAGACAGGTTAGCTTGTTGTACCAACCCATCAATGAATGTCATAGTATTTTGTATAACTTCCCTAATAAAATCAGGCTCTATTCCTTCAAGTGATTGGTTTGCTATTACATCTGAAACATCTACTGCAAACCCTTTTCTGTATTTACTGTTTTCTAAAACACTCTCGACAATAATATTAATAACTTTTCTGGCAGGAATAATAACATCGGATATTAGAGCAAGTTCAAAAGCATCTACTTCCTGATATATTTCGGATAATTTTTTACCTTTTAAGTTATCTGCCCCCAATAGTGCTTCTGGTTGTAGTTTATATTTATTCTTAAATGCACTGTAAACCTCAGTAGAAGTCAGCAGCTTATAAGCTACCGACTCTCTTACCTCTGTACTAAATTCAGTGTATTTAGCTGTATGTTTTAAAATATCTACTACATTAAACCCAAAGAAAAAAAGAGGGTATACACCCTCCAATACCGAGTAGAACACCATTGGATATGCCACGCTGCTATTCATTCTAAATGTGAAAGCATACCTCATAATATCTCCTTTAAATATCTATCCTGATAGCAAATCCCAATAATACATCAGGTGAAGTGTTAAACGGTGTGTAAGGTGCATTTATATTTAAAAAGATGTATCTTTCTTCCTCACCAGATACGTACCTGTTATAAATCAATTCAGTTCCATGCTCCTTAGCCACCCTCGGTACAGCTAAACAATGATTTAAAATACCCCTGTCATTTTCATGAACGTCACCAACTACAATATCAGATACAGGGTGTTTACCTGTGTGGGCAGACTGACCATTAAATGTCTTTTCCCTAAACTCATAAGCACCAAAAACAGCTACCTTATGAGCCTGGTATGGTCTGCCTGTCTTAGTAGCTACCATAACAACATCAGTCATACCTGTTCCGGTGTAATCGCCATAGTCTTTAGAAAGAGTGGGTTCTATAAAAGAACCTCCAAATCCACCAAAATTACCAGTAATATCTGTTTCAAGAGCACCATCTATTTGCTTAACAGCACCAAAGTAAAAAGGTGAGCCTAACCATAAATCATTTGAAAGTCCTGGGTCTCCCATAACAACACCTACACAAGCATTTCTGTCAAATGACAGCCAGTATTCTATAGGCAGCCACCCTTTGGCAATAGCTTCCGCATCATCACTTTCTTTAAACCAGTATATTCTACCTGCATTTGCTATAACATGGTCGGCAGGGAAAGTGTCTGTACCTTCATCATACCCCTCACCAATCTCCCACTCAATATAGTAATTATTATCCCTGGCAGCATCAGTTAAATCAGGTCTGTTTATTGACACAAAATACTCAGATGTCAAATCCACCTGTTTTTCATAATCTACAAGTACATCCTTACCTTCAAGTGCAGAGTGAGTCTCTATAGTATTCGTTCCTGTAATTTTATACTCCATTAAGTCCAATGCAGCACCTGAATCTTTCTGTAAGTATAAATAGTATTTTTTATCTCTAACATAAACCCTCGTTCCACCGCCATTAGCAAATGTGTTATTAACAGTGATTGTATTAGAGGTTATAGTTTGCGGTTCTTTCTTTACCCATTGTTTTGTAAGTTTTGGCTGAACTTGAAACACCGCTTTATCAACAACATCACCTAAACCTGTAGTCGGGTAAACCAGAGTCCAGTTATTTTCAGCTACTAGCACATCTCCAGTTGATAACTGTTCGGCTATATCTTTTACAAAAGTATCAGCCGTAGTAAATCCATGAATGTATGCCATTCTTAAATCCCTCCATTTACCAAATTATTTACATCCCCACTTATTCCTATTTCTATAGGGTGAGGGTCAAGTGTTCCAGTATCGTTTATATTCATAAACACAATTTGTATTGACTTGTCAAACCGTGTTACAGACGTAATTGCTGTTACATTAACCCTTGCTAGAAATCCGCTGCCTTGATACTCTGGTTCATCTTCTATATAGTCACTACTTAGTACATCATCCTGATAAGTTATTGCAGCAACATGCAGTTGTGTTGTTGTATCTCTAATATCCAAAGTAAAGTTATCTATATCAGAGTCCATATTTACATAGTTTGGCTGGTTAATAATCAACGAACACAAATCCTGCTCTCCAACCAGTACAGAAATGTCCTCCCAATCAAATGTCCAATTAAGAACATCTGAATTATTTAAAACCGATTCGTCTACCAGTGTAACTACCTCGAACAGTAAATATTTTTCCAATCCTGAGTTATTATGAAATTGTATAACTATGGGTGTACCTGCGGGAACTACCTCGTAAGTCTCTAACATTCTGTATTCGCTCATTTCCTTAACATGTGAGCCTTGCATAATATAACGGGAGCCTATCATAACATCATAGGTATCCTCAATATTATAGCTTGTAAAACATAAATGCACTCCTTTAAACTCACAGTCTATACCAGGAGTATAAACAGCCTGGTATAGATTCTGTGTACTTGTTATATGAAGAGATCCCCCATACTGGTAGTTATATTTTTTCAGCGGAAAATATGGGTGGGGCAGCTTACCAACATCATGTACCGTCATAATATCCTGGACAGTTTCAACATTGGTTATATTATCAAGCTGGTTCACCTTTTTTAACAACTCAATATTGTCTACATTTTCTACATTAGGCACATAAGAAATAACAAAAGCACCCATTATTAATCCCCCTCTTGTGTCTCGGATTTTACATTCTCTAATTTACCGTCCTTATCATAGATTAGACTTATAAGGATTCTTAATAACACTTTCTCTTCATAATCTCCTGTATTCTTTTCTAAATATGCTTCTAAATCACTTAGAGTGTAATTATCTTCTGTAAAATACTTGTCTAGTAAAGCTTGATTCTCTGTATCTATTCTTGTAATCTCACTAACATCTTCTGGATTGTTTGAGTCGAGAGATATATAATCTTGCCTGTTCGTAACATAAATTACAAAGTCATCTTCATGCATACCTAGAGGATTAGTTAAATAAGCTTCTAACTCACTATAAACGAAAGCTCCTGCATCTTCCTCTGGAATAGAATACTTTATACGCAAAGCTACATTTGCCGCATTTGCTTCATCTTTTTGTACTTGTGCTGCTGTCGAAGAATTCCAACATCTAATATTCTTACAGTATTCAAT
>CAYYEC010000013.1:12215-19507 GCA_964470745.1 uncultured Eubacteriales bacterium
TCGTACACTTCCATACCTAAAGGATTAGGTATATATTTTACTAAATCCTCGTAAGGCAGGTCTGCACTATCTATTATACAATACACATTTCGTAACTCTTGATTTATTGCTTCAAGGTAGTCCATCTTTGTCTTAGCATTGTCTCTATCACTCTGCAACTGTGATTCATCGTCATAAATAGCTTTGTAATATAGCCATATTTTCTTATTGCGGACATACTCAATAAAGTCACCGCCGCCCATACCGTAAGGATTAGCAATTTTCTCTGTAGACTTTTCTCGAAGTATAATCGAAATCTTAACATATGCTAATTTACCGTCCTGTCTAAGAAGATTTATAACCTGTTTCAAATCCTCTCCAAAAGAGATAACAACCCCCGTAAG
The DNA here is from genome assembly GCA_964470745.1 of uncultured Eubacteriales bacterium. GTDB lineage: Bacteria > Bacillota > Clostridia > DSM-8532 > CAYYEC01 > CAYYEC01. Next base: position 12,599 of record CAYYEC010000013.1, read on the forward strand.
CATATTTGGCTTATTAGTATCTTTCTTTTCAAGAGCAAGGTCAAAGTCATTTGATTCGAGCCTTGTAAGAAGATTACTATTAATGGTAATCTTCTTAGTGCTGTTGTTAGACACATAAACACTATTACCTTGTGGTGAATCCATTATATCCTCCAAGGTAACAGTACCATTTCTTATCATATTTTTAACTTCCCTACGTACAATATCTATAATAGGGAATATCATCAATTCATTATTAGAACCCCAACCCATCAATCACTCCCCCTATGCTAACCAGTATAAATCTAAAAATGTCAGATACCCTGTATTTACCGCCCAAGTATCTCTGACACCTTTAACCACATAATTGTCCTTTGTAGCTGTCTTAGCATGTTCTACTCCAATAGTGTCAAGCAAGTCAATATAAGGATTACCCTCAATTACGCATTGCAGTGTTCTTGACTGACGTTTCATATCCGAGAACATCTTTGCAGCAACTACACGTTTCTTTCCATAAGTATCTGCCCAAGGAACATTTACTGATAGAGACCTTCTCTCTCCTTTAACCGAACGCCATAGGTCTATGTCAAAGAAGTGTTCGTCCCCACCTGCACCAGTAACAATAATATGATTCTTAGTCTTAGTATAGTCTATTGTCTTATTAATGCTTATAATGTTTTCTGTATCCTTAAAATAATCTACTGGTAGAAGGTCTACTTTTACAGGGGTACATCTGTAAGTTCCAAACCTGTCGCATCTTTGCCAGTAGTTTATCTGCTGACATGCTTCATCAATCCCGTCACCAAAATTAGACCCTGTTTCTATTATGCGGCTTCCCCAAACAAAAGGATTGGATTAACCTCCATCTACTGGCAGACTTTCAATAGCAACTTCGTATGGCTGACCGAACTCGTCAAACTTAGTTACATACTTACTGTCTGGATTAAGTTCTGCATATATTGTTTCCTCTATAACAACGTCTGGATATTGAAGGTCATCTGATACCCTTCTCCACCCTGTAAGCCCTGCCTTCTGAACCATATCATGTATTACCGAGGATACTAGCCACGCTGTATCGGGGTTTCCGTTTGGCGGGTATTTAAGTTCCTTATATGCATAGTAATTATTAATTTTTTTTATCATATTAGAGCACCTGATAACCATTGTTTGGTTCTCACCATCTATATCTACAGCATCTATAAGACCAGTAAACCTTCTGGCAGGATTGCTTCCATAACCAATATAGATACGAATAGGGGTATTATCAGATAAAACTCCCCAAGGATTACCGTCATCATAGTCAACAAAAGGTGACTTATAAATACCTGTTTCGGGGAACTGACCAAACTTAGCATCCGGTGAATAATATCCCATAAAATTCTCTATTGTAATTTGAGCATCGGCTGTTCTCATGTCGTACTTATAGTCTATATTTACATTCAGAACATTATCTAATATAAGTGTTCTTTCAAACATGAACCCGCCCGCATGAGCTGTCAACTGATTATGCTGATAGCCACCTAGGTAAACAGCTACCTTATCATTGTACGGTACATAAGCTGTCTGCCCATCATCAAGAATTATAGTAACCCAATCGTATGCACAAGAAGTAGCTGGAAACTCCATACCTCTATCGGCTTTTAAAAGTACAGCACTGGCTGTATCTTTATCAGCATAGATAGGAACATCATCAGCCTTTATAACCATTGAATTTGTATACTCAACATTAACATCTACATCTGCAAGAGAATCTTTGCTTTCATAAGGGCTGTCTAAGAATGTATACGAGTATACAATCAGGTTGTCTATTTTAATCGAATCACTGCCATCGACAGTCTTTTCTCTCGATAACCGTATTACATGGTTTCCTGTTAGAAGAGGTATACTTAGAGCAACATAGTTGTCCTCTTTTTTTCCTGTAGCAGCAAATACAATATTCCCATCTACAAAAATTTGAAATGCATTGCCTTCTACAAGGTCAACTTTATGGTATAAGTCTAACCGTCCTGCATGTGTAATATTTATTACGAACTCTATAGTACTGACTTCACCAACACCACCGCCGCTTACTGCAAGGCAATTAGATACACCATCATTATTAATTTTCCAATTCTTACTGTTATCTTGTACATATCCTGTAGGTACAGAGTACATGGTATACTTCTCAAAGTTATCAAAGAATATTCTTTTCACTTCAAAATCAGTACTGACAGCTTCGGGCATCGGCTTAAAATATTCCTGCTGCAAATAACCCACCCTACCATCTGCAAGCCTTACTCTGTACCATTCACCATTACTTTCTACCCCAAGATTTTCTAATGTCATTCCTTTACTAACAGAAAGCACAATGTTGGAAGGCAGTATTTCCGGTGTAGACCTTACATTTACGATATTAGAAGTTACTATACCATATAATTCGGTATGCCCTATACCTCCTGTTGTAATATAACTGTTCCAAGGAGATACACTATAGTAATTATAAAAATCTACATCATTACTGTCAGTAGTATCAGCCCATCTAGTATAATTACTTCCTGTGTCATATGCGGAGTAAGTTGACCTTGCTATACTGGTTTCATCTGAATACAAAGTCTTTGCATATTTATAATGACCAAACTCATAGTCAAGACCATACCTGACATTATACTTCCAATCAGTTTCGCACTGTGGAAATGCTTCTGGATAGGATATTTTATTTATTTGCATAATACCATAATCATCCCCATTTATTAGTACGCTGCCTTCACTGTCAAATTGTCTCCACCCACTCTCAATCCAGGCTGTAGCAAAACCAATCTGTACAGGCAAACCTAACTGGTTACAGTATGCTTTTATATAATTATACACTTCCTGATAAGATGGGTTATTTCCTGTATCATCAGGATTTTCCCCATCAACAGTAATATAACCGGCATAAGCAAAACCAGTATCACTACCATACTGTACATTATACCATTCTCCTGTTTTTCCTAAAATTGTAACAGGTGAATCTTTATCCATTGTGATTATAATAGCTGTATCAGTAGAAGCACCTTTCCTTAATCTAAGACCTCCGTCTGCATTTACAATACCTATACCTGTTATAGTACTCTCTGGTATTGAAGTAATAGTATTTGTCTTTTTTATATATGTCACAGGGTCTACAGCATCACCAATAGTAGTCTTATTGGCATTTATACGTACCTCAAAATGAAGGTGGGCACCAGTAGAGTATGTGTCTTTAGCACCAATATCCGCTATTCGTTGTCCCTGTGTAACCTTCTGACCTTCTTTAACATATATGTTACCTAAATGTAAATATCTTGTACAAATACTATTTGCGTGAAGTATATCTACATATTTTAAACTGCCAGTACAAACTATCATTACAACACCATCAGCAGCAGCCGCAACTTCCGTACCTTCTTCGTAACCAAGGTCTATGCCATTATGCATTTTATTAACTTTCTGGATTGGGTGCAAACGCATACCGAAAGGACTTGTCAGTTCGGCTAATACTTCATCGGAAGTCTGCCCTTTTATCGGACTATTAATTAGTCCCGCAGAAGTAATATTTTGTGACATATCGCCACCTATAACTTCCGGTGTTTTCATATCCGTATAAAAAGCAACGTAGTCTAACTCTGTAGTCATGGCAGTAGAGTAGACGTATTTATCTACCTCTACTCTCACAGTAACCTTTTTATTTCCAATTTTTAATCTATCATTCAAAATATCCTGCATTTGCTTTGTTATAGGCTGCACTACAAGACCCCCTTTTACTTAAATGCTTCTATAACCCATATTCTAAACTTGTCTATCAGATAAGCCATTTCTGCTCTTGTTATAGGCATATCAATTTTTAATTCTCCATCGTCACCTTGCAGTAAATATTCACCATCTGGAAGTTTAAGCTGTTCCAGCGGGCAGATATATTTCCACCACCAAGGAGGATTACCAGGGTCGGCATCCAACTCTGCCTGTATATCTGTAAATCTTGAAGTTGTTAATAGTACACCATCTACAGATGAATCTGTATATCTTGCCAGAAGATTTTTTCTTAAATGGTCTATGGATATTAACATTTCAACTTTTGAAGCTAGAATATCCGGAAAGAATCTATTATTATATATTATCTTGTCAGACCTCACTCTAAGTTTTTGGTATTTTGGTTTCTGCACTCCAAGAGTATTCTTTTCCAATACGACTACCTCTAATATTTCGTTATTCAATGTATAATTTACATATATATAATCATCAATTATGCAGTACTCCAGACCGTCATAAGTCAGTCCTGTTTGATTTGCAACTCTTTGTAACTGCCTACCGTTACACTTCACAACTTCTGGTGTTATACCATTAAACGGATCATATTCATACCAGTAATCAGTATCAATAATTATTTGTGAGGAAGGATAATCCACTCCTGTGTAATCAGTTCCGCTAGATGTCATCCTTGTAATACCTCGTTCAACGTAGCCTTCACCGCCGCCGTATGAAATTTTGAACCAATTACCGCTATCCGGTCTATCCATATATGGTGCAGTATCTCCATGGCTCATTATCCCTAATACTGAACCGCCTGTACTCATTGTTGAATAAACAGTAGCTTCATCGGCACAACAGTAAACAACATAGGATGGTTCTCCTGCGTAGAACAATCTAACAATTGAACCATTAGCTACTGCTCTTGTAAGCTTAACATACGTTGTGCCATCTGCTTGATTTTCAATGTCATCTATAGCAGACTGTATACCATCTATATAAACAACTAAAGGATTTGCTTCATTAGGGGTTATTGTCCCTGGAATATAAAACTCATGCTCTCCATTTTTTGTATTTACAACCTCGTAATCTATACAGGGTTTGCCTTCTGCGAATATATTGTAAGGTATACCTGAGTAAAATGTGCTGCCATCTACAAACACATTCATCAACTCTTCTATATCCCTGTAGAACCATTTATCTGCTGTAGCATCTATAAACTTGCTCACCCTCGAATCACCCTTTCAACATATTTTCTAAGTCTGTTTATTAAGGCAGCCATTTCAGCACGGCTTGATAGTTCATCCGGTCTGAAATTATAGATGTAATTACCATTCTTATCATACTGAGTAACAAAACCTAATCTTGCACAGTTTTCTATATAATCTTTAGCCCAATGTTCTGTACCTTCATCACTTATATCTACTATTAGATTAGACGATCCTGCATCAAATGTAATAGTACCTGCATATTTATCTTTCTTTGGTGCTAAAATTATCGAATCATCGTCAAACCACATCGTATAATAATAGTCTAATCCTGCCGACACAAACTCGTTATATGCTTTTAAAGCATACACCTGTTTCAAAGGTACTGTATTTGCATTATAGTAGAATGATACTTCATTACCTATAGCTGTGAAATTAAACGTCACATTAAAATAAGGCAAAACTATTGAATCTGAAAACTCAATCCTATATCCATACTGGTTTAAATCTTGAAATACTACCTGTTCCCCTGTTTCTTCCGTCTCTTTTCTAGTCCCTATTAGATTTATTTTTACATCGTACCTTTTCCCGCCCTCTATTCTTTTAATATCAGGTGAGTCTATCATTACACAGTTAAATATTCCCCCTCTTTCATCATAAAACTTAAACCCGTTTCCACAGAAGAAAATAAAATCATTAAGAGTTATTCTGTCAGGGAATATTAATCTTAGGACTATTTTATACGATGTCTTTCCATCAGAGTGTATTTTTGAAGGGGCATTAGATACCTTCAATTCTGCTGTTTTCATAACAGGAGTAGGTGTTGTATAGTCATCGACTATCCTGGCTACTGCATGGCTTACATACAATTCATCCTCATAACAACCTTTTGAATTAGCAACTTCGGTATACCCGAAGGCTGTTATTACAAACAGCCTTCTGATATAGTTTTCATTTACTACATACGGTTTACCGTTACTTTCTGGAATCTGCTGTGACATACAAATCCCCCTCCTTAATAATTGGATACATAGCCGATAGCCTGTCTATTCAATCTTGTAGTCATTTCCCTGTTGAATTGTGCCAAAGTATCTTTCAATGGGTTGATTACATTCTTTTCGACATCTTCCTTGCTGTGTGCATTTACATTATCAAACTTAACACTGATATACATGTTACCTTGCTGTACTGCTGCACTACGCTCAGTGTTCTTTCTTGTTTCATACTCATAATTAGTCATTGGTTTTATTCCTGCGGGCAGCCCCCAATGGGCTTGTTTTTGCAGCTTATATATTGCCGCTAAATTCTGAGCCGATTCTGCTTCCAAGTTACGAATCTGTATCAAAATGTCCTCCTGTTGAGAATCATTAGCTGTCTGCATCAACTGTCTTAACTTACCTATCTCGTTGCTTATATTCTCATTCGCTGTTACGAGTTCACGTCTTTGTAATGCTTTGATAGCAGTAGACTCTTCATCAAACCCTCTTGCTTCCAACAAAGCCTTTTGCTCTGAGAATCCTGCCTTATCCAAGGTACGCTCCCTTTGTGCTTGATTTATTACACCCTGTAGCTTGGAACTTTCAAGAGAAGTTATAGTGTCAAGCAGTTGGTTAATAGTAATTTCATTTTGTAATATCTTCTGTTTTAATTTATCCTTCTCTTCTGCTGCAATATCAGGATTGTTAAGTTGTTCATTCCATTTTTTATTTTCATCAAATAATTCATTACGCTCTTTCCAAGTAGTTGAAATCTGCTGATTAATATACTCCTGTGAGTCCTTCCTAGTACCCTCCGCATACAACATTGACAACTTACTTGATGAACGTGCTTGCATCTGAGCCATAACAAGACTGAACTGGTTTTCCAAGCCGGATATAACTGCGGCTTCCGCTTCCATGATTTTTTCTCTCTGTTCAGCTATCTGTTTTTCTTTTTGAAGTCTTGCATCTTCAAGCTGTCTCCATGCAGGGTCATACTC